>NZ_LWMV01000211.1 GCF_001639295.1 Methanobrevibacter curvatus
AATTAAATAATTATAATAAATATTTTTTTATATAATTAAATTATAAGTGATTATTTTAAAAATTAGACATAATATAAACTTATTTTTTAAAATAAATATTTCAACAAACTATTAATTCAAAAGTTTTTTTTCAAGACTATAAAATATGAATTTTTTATTTAAGTTAAAAATTATTTTCAAAATTATTTAAAGAAATCTTGTTTAAAAAATCTAATTTAATATATATTTTTAAATTGTAAACATTTATTTAAATTCCTAAAATTTCTTGGATTATTGCTTTATGGTTTTTAATATTGTCGTCAATATCTATTACAAAAACTTTATCATTATAATCAAAGACATATTGGGTGTAGTAAGTTACATTTTCAAGTTCATCAACATTTGAAAAGTCGATGTTATCAATGTTTATATCATTAATTGGTACACTCACTTTCTTGGAGCTATAAATGGTTAATCCACCACTTAATCCACTAATTTTTATTTTACTCGTATATTCTCCAGCATAATCCTTTGCAGAATCATCATTTACCGAATAAACTGTAATATGGTCTTCACCTTTAGTTAGATAAATTTTATCGCTAGTTGAGGAGTTAGTTGCTTCAAACCCAGTAGGAATGTTAATTTTTTCACCATCAACAGTTACAGAACCTCCAGAACTTATGAAATCTATATTTTCATATCCATATCCATTTGTAGCTACTCCTGCAAGGGTTATAATGCTTACTAATAGCACAATACATAAAATTACTGAAACCACAGATAAAACGGCACCAATTATAACATGGTTTCTTTTAGTTATCTTTGGTATTGGTGGGCTTCTTGGTTTTGAACTGCTTTGGGAAGTATTTTCAAGTATATTGTCATCTACCATTTTTTCACCATTTTTTTAAATAGCCATTTAAATTAATTTTTTACTAATTTAAGCTTTAATTGTTTTGTTATTCAAAAATTTCTAAACTAACATCAAGATCTTTAGGAGTAATCTCTGGTCTTTCATCAGTAACTAACATTAAATAAGCTATAACTTGTATCCAGTATTTAGCAAATCCTTTTAAAACACCATCTAGTTCTTTAAATCTTTTTCCAGTTATTAAAACAGCAATCCATTGAATGTCAAAACAGATGGAATATAATATAGCATAAAGATATAATACTATTGAAATTGGAATGCTGTAAAATATTCTAACAATTAATTCAACTCTACTTGCTTCTTTTTCAAATATTAAGTATTCTTCTAAGTTTAAATAAACTTTTAATTCCTTTGGTAATAAACCTGGTCTTTTATCTGTAACTAAGGATCTATATGCAATTGTTTGAACACAATATTCAGTATAACCTATTAATACATTTGTTAAAATTTCACTTCTTTCACCTAAAATCAGAATTAGTATCCATTGAATAAAATATACTACTCCTGCTAAAATACCATATAATCCTTGTACTATTTCAATACCTATTGAGTAGAAAATCCTTACAATCAATTCTGCACGGCTTGCCTGTTCTTCATATATTAAATATTCTTCCATTTATTTTTCCTCCGTTATTAAATTCTTTTTTTTTTATTGTTAACAAATGAAATTAAATTTTTTATTTTTAGTTTATAATTTCATTTAATAAAAAGGTCATTATCTAACTTTTTATTTCATTTTAAAGTTTTAAATATATGTTAATATTATTTTTATTACTTAGTTTTATTAATCATTAGGTAAGAGAGGCATAATTGATTTAACAAACCCACTAAGTGGCATGGTTTGAAGATATACTTTTCCAGGACCAGTTAAAGTTCCTAAAAATAATCCTTCTCCTCCAAAAACTATGTTTTTAACACCTTTTACTCTTTGAATATCAAAATCAACAGTGTCTTCCATTGCAGCAAGATGTCCTTGGTCAATGATTAGTTTTTCTCCTTCTTCTAAATCATATTCAATTATACCACCATCAATTTCTAAAAACACAGTTCCCTCACCTGAAAATTTTTGAAGAATAAATCCTTCACCTCCAAAAATACCTGCACCTAAGTTTTTTCTAAAAAACATTTCAACATTTACTCCTTCTTCAGAAGCTAAAAAGGCACTTTTTTGAGCTATTATGTCTTTTCCACCAGTTAAATCAAATGTAAGTATTTCTCCAGCAAAACTGCTTGAAAATCCAATTTCTTGATTATCTTCATTGGCAGTGTAAAAATTCAAAAATATTGAATCTCCAGCCAATGCCCTTCCTAGCCCCTTTAGAATTCCTCCGCCAGTACTAGTTGACATTTCAATTCCAGATGTCATAACAGCCATAGATCCACTTTCATTTTTCATTACTTCTCCTTTGTTTAATTTACAAAGAACTATTGGAAAATTTCCACCTTTTATTTCATAATCCATGATATTACCTTCTATTTATTTTTAAAATTATTGAAGTTTATTTTTAAAATGAATTTTACTCTATATTATTTTACTTTATATTAATTTTATTTTCTATTATCCATTTTTTTATTACTTCATTTAATTTCTTAATATTCTATAATTTTCATGATTTTAGTATATTTAATCTTAATTAAGACAATATTATTTTATAATTTAATAAGTAATATTGTCTTTAATTTATTTAGTCTTTAATTTATAGACAATATTATTTTTTTTATTATAACTTATATAAATATACTTAAAATTTTTTTATCAAAACTTTTATATATTATTCAAAATATAAATTATTAATGTTTTATTGTTTATCTTAAATCTTTGTTTTAGGCAATTAATTATGATTTTGGAAAATACTTAGATTAGTTAAAAATTTAGAAAGATTTTTTTAAACTCTTTTTTTATTTTTACCTAATTATATTTTTATGGCCATTTTTATAGAAATTTTTCCAATTTTTTATAAGCATAATTTATAAGTATAATTTAATTAAATGCTTTTTTAATTTCTTTATTTATTTAATTATTTTACTAACTATAATTACACTACTTATTATTATTCTTATTATTTTACGATAATTAATTTATTTTGGTGTCATTCCTTTAAGTTCTTCTTTGAATGTGTTTAAAACTTCATCTGATAGCCCTTCTAAGAATTTAATAGAACCTGCAACTTCATGACCTCCACCATCAATTCCTGCATTTGGAATCTTTTCTGCAAGGATTTTAATAATTTCATTTAAATTAAAACCAAATACTTTATTGACTTTTTCTGTTGCCCTTATTACAGCAAAATCTGGTCCATAGGAAAGGGTTAAAATTGTTTTATCTTCACCATTCTTTTTAACCACACTATCATGGACAAAACCACAGGTTTTACCTGGAGCAGGGAAAGTAAAACGATGAGCATATTTTTCAACATCTAATTGGTTAAAGATTAAATCATTATCAAATCTTTCAGTTTTTAAATTTGGGAGAGTTGCTTTAAGTTGAGTCTCAACACGTTTATTATATTCCTTAAACAATGCATCAACTAATTTTTCATGCTTATCTATATTACCTACACCAATTATGGTATCCATTATTCCTCTACCATTCATAAATCTAAGATAGTATGCTTCAAAATCAACACATGCAGCAATTTTATCTAAATCCTCTTTAGTATAACCTTTTTCACTAGCTAATTCTATATATTGGTCTGCTTCTTTTGAACTTGCATGATCCCCTAAGGCAGCTATTGCAGGTAAGTGTAGACATAAATCTTTTATTTTTGGATTTAGAACATGGGCAACTTCAGTTGATAATGCACCAGCAGTTAGTTGTGAGTCTCCACCAACAAGATAAGGGTTTACATGAACATCAACATACTCATCAACCTCAACTTTTCCATCAATAACTTCTCCAGGAAAATGATGATCAATGACTACTATTTCAATGTCATAAATCTTTGCTTTCATTAATGCAAGAACATCTTCTTCAGTAGAACCATTATCAAGCAAAACAATTAATGGTAACTTTTGACCATGCCTCTCACGATCTTCAAGAGCAAATGATAGGTCTTTTACAACATCTTCAAGCTCATAAAATGGTGCTTTACTTGGAGATCTTTTAAAGTAATGCCACTGGGAGTCACTACTAGGATTAAGTTCATTTAAAATAGGAATAACAGCTTTTTCCATAGCTATTCCTGCAGTTATTCCATCTGCATCTGCATGATGCCTTACAAGAATAGATCTACCATCTAAAATAGCTCGTTTAATTTTTTTAGCTGCAAGATAAATTTTTGGCTTTAATTTATCTAAAATATCGCTTTTAATTAAAAATTCAACTTCTTCTGGAGTGGATCTTTCATCTAAAGCATTATCTATTATAATTCTTATTTTTTCTTCATCTTCACCGCTTAAAGATTCTATTGACTCAGATTCAATTTGAATTTGACCATTTCTTTCGTTAACTTCTCCAATAACATTTACAATGTCTCCAACATCTAATTCTGGATAAACTCTTACTCCTGCCTCGTTAAATGCAGCTATTTCACAAATAGAAGTCTCATCGCTAATTATAAATATTGTTGGACCAGAAGTTTGTTGTATTTGAATTATCTCTCCTTGAATTTTAGTCATTTTGCCTAATTTTGATTGAAGATTTTCAATTTTTGTTCTATTAATATTTTTTTTAAGAACTTTTAAATTATACTTTCCTAAAACAGCCATTGGTTTTAAATCTATTTGTCTCTCTTTTAACTTTATTTCAGTAACTTTGACAAAAACTTCTTCCCCAACTTCATATCCATGATTTCTAATTCTCATCAATCCCCAGACATTATTGTTTAATGAGACAAATGCACCATATTTTTCTGTTCTTGAAATTTTTCCTTTGTATACTGGTCCAATTTCTAAATCACTCATTTCTATTAATCCATCAAGAGCAAAAACTGTTTTTTTTTCTAATTTTTTGGCTTCTTTTTCTTTAGCTATTTGAATTTCTTTTTCTTTCATTTCACATTCTCCACATAAATCACCTTTTTCTAATACTTTTCCACAGATTTTGCACTGGTTGATAGTACCAGTTCCCTTACAATGGGTACATTTGGTCACTATGCTAACCTTTCCTTTTCCTTTGCATGTTTTACATGGAACCTCATGTTCACTTTCTAAATCAAATTTTGCACTAGATTTGCTATTTACCCCTTTAAATTGGTCTTTAATTTCAAAGGACTTTTCATATCCACTTCCATTACATTTTGGACAAACTTTGGTTTCTTTAGCTATCTTTCCTTTTCCTTTACAATGTGGACATTTTGATTCCATTTTTTACCTCAGTTTATTACTTATTTTGATACATATTGATGATAATTTTCTTAGTATTTTGATATATGAAGTTATTTAATAATGTATTAATTATATGATATTTGAATTCTAAAAATAGGAATTTTTGCTCTTTTAGACTATTCTAATTTAAATTTACTAAGATTATTTTTTACAATTAACTCTCTTTCTTTTTGGAGTTTAATTGCTTTATTCATTAAATTGTTTGCATTTTTAACATAAGTATTTCCTTCTTTGTTATCTTTTGCAATGTAAAACTTAATTGCTGTTTCAAGACTATCTGCACTTTCTTTTTTTAAGTTTACTTCTTCTTGTATTATTTCAATATATTTTTTGTAAGTACTATCATTAGAGTTTTTAACTTCTTTATTAAGAGATTTTAGAGTATTTTGTGCATTGATAAAATATGAAACTGCTGTAGATATTTCTTCATCTGCCAATTCATAATTTTTTGAATTTGTAAGCTCAACTGCATTATTAAATGATTTATCTCCTTCAATTATGTTGTTACTTAAATCAGGAAGTAGATTGTTCATTGTAATTGATGAAAGACTAATACATCCACTTACCATTAAAACAGATATTAAAGAAATAGCTATTATTATTTTTTTTTCCATAAAAATCAGATAGTTTTAATTTTCAAAGTATTCTATAATTTAATTTAGAATGTCTGTGTGTTTTTTTTAAAATGGCTGTGTAACAACTCGAAAATCTAAGTTTCTAAATTTAGTTAATTAAGCTAAAATTGGGTTTATAAAGTTATAGTAAATTTTATTGTAAAAATAAATATAATTATTCAATAAAATTTTGTTTTAATTAATATTAATGTCTATTTAGTAAAAATAATTATTTTTAAATATTTATTTTTTATAAAAATAGGTATTAATAATTTATATACATTTTAACATATTTTAATTAAATATATGTTTTTACAAAAAATAATCATCGCACAGCTTCTTAATAATGATATTTTTTAGAATAAATCGAATTAGAATAATTAAAAATGATTTAAAATGAAATTAGTTAGAATTTATAGAATTTAAAGATATAATTATAAATAAAAAAGTTAAATAAAGAATAAAATAAAATATAAAAAATTTAATAATATATTTTCAAAATAAATTTCTTTTAGAAGAATCAAAAATTAATTTTTGCAGAGGAAAATTTATTTAAAAATAAAAGATTTATTTATATTTTGACTAAGATGGCCAAAGACCATGAACAGTACAATATTCACGAGCTTTTAATTCACCAGCATCACCAGAAACTTCAAATTCTGCTACTGGTGCATCTCCAGGATTTAAAAATTTTCTAAAAACTTTTCCATTTACTATTAACTCAACAATAGCTATATAATGTTCTTCTTCCATTGGATGTGCTACTTCACCTACTTTTACGATAACTTTATCTTCTTTTTTTTCAATTAGCGGAATATGTTTGATTCCGCCTTCTTCGAGTTGTCTTTCTTCTAAAAGTTCCATAGGCTGGTCATGGCAGACTAAAATTCCATCACTTTCTAATACAACTTCTACTATATTTTTACAAACTTTACATCTGTATAATTCATTTAATTTTGTCATTTTTTCACCTTTTTATAAAATCATATGTATTTATTATTTGATTATTTAATTATCCCTCATGTATCCTTATCAATGCAAAAACATTAACAAATGTATTTAATTGTCTTATAATATTTTTAATATAATTCTATTAAATATTCACTTAAATTTATTCAATATTAAGTTTAAATGATTGCATACACACAACTATTGAAATTGTAACAATAAGTACACATGAGTGTTAATTATTTTTAATATTACTAATATGAATCAGTAGTAATTTCAAAGTATTTAGTTGGGTGGTCACAAGAAGGACATTTGACTGGAGGTTTATTGTTTTCAAGTGTAAATCCACATTTTTGACACAACCAAGTAACCTTTTCTTCTTTTTCAAATAAAGTTCCTTTTTCTAAGTTATCAAGTAAAATTTGGAATCTTTTTTCATGGTGAGCTTCTGCTTGACCAATAGATTCTAACCTTGCTGAAATTTCGTTGTATCCTTCTTCTTTAGCTATTTTAGCAAATTCTGGATACATTTCACTAGTTTCAAAGTGTTCCCCACCAATAGCTGCTTTTAAATTTGACACTGTATCATTTAAAATATTTGGACTGTCAGCTTCAACAATAACAGGGTTATCATTTTCTTTGATTTCATTTATCATTTTAAATAACCATTTTGCATGCTCGCGTTCATTTTCAGCAGTTAATAAAAATATATCAGATATTTGAGGATATCCTTCTTTTGTAGCTGTTTTAGAATAGATAGTATATCTATTTCTTGCTTGACTTTCACCTATAAAAGCTTTAGTTAAGTTTTCCAAAGTTTTTGACATTAAATCACCTATTTTAAGTTTATTATTTTTTTAAATCATAAATAAATCATAAATATTATATATTTTTAAGAATCATATTATTAAGAAGTATAATTTTAAGATTTTTATTTTAAGAATTTTATTAAGAAAAATTTTTTTAGTATATTATTTTTTTATATATTATATAAATTCTTATAATAAAATGCCATAATAATTATAATAATAGCAAATAATAATAGCAATAAGAATCATAAATGAAAATTAAAATGATTAATTCTCAAAAATATTAAATATTTTAATATTTAAAATTTAATCAACATTCAAATATTATTTTAAATCAAATATTATTTTAAATAATACTATAACATTTATAATATGATATTCAAAATTTATATACTTTACTAAATTTATGCATTGCTGTTAAGTTAAGAAATTTTTTATTTATTTTTTATTTATTTAAGTTCTATTCATGATTTTTAAATATTTCTCTATTTGATTAATTATTGGGGTTAGTATGAGTTTAATTATCGCTTATGTTGGAAAAAAAGGATGTGTAATGGTAGCTGATAAAAGAAGAATTTCTTATTTTGGTGATAAAGAAGACATTGAATCTCTTGAAGACAAGTTGTATTCTGGAGATTTAGAAAATGATGAGGAACTTAAAAAGACTGCAAACTTATTAAATGTATCATTAAAAATAAGTGACAAAGAATCTAAGATAAGGTCATTAGAAAGTTCTTTAGTTGCAGAAGTTAGTACAAAGAGTACTCATAAAGCAATGAGAAAGAGGATTTATGCAACAACAAATGCTTATCAAATCATTGAATTAGAAGGATCAAATATTAGTAATTTAGATAAAGGTGATTCTTCTATAATAATATTTGGAAATAAAATCACTAAATCTTTAGCTAACGACTTCTTATCTAAAGAATTCAAAGCAGATGTAAGTTTAAAATACATGGGAGATATTTTTACTAGGATCTTATCTAAAATTCACTTAAAAACTCCATCAATTGGTAATGAATTTGATGTATTAGTTAAAACTCCGAAATTCTCTAAAGAAGAAGCACAAAAATATTTAGATGACCTAGTTAAGGTAGATATTAAACTTTTAGTTAAATTTAGGGATAAGTTAACTCAAGATCTTTTTGATAAATCAGAAGAAATTAAAATAGCTTCAAAAATTATTAATGAGGGATATATTGGAGTTGTTTCTAAAATAAAGAATAATTTCATTTATGTTAAGTTAAATTATAATGTTCAAGCATACAATACAAGATGGAAGTTATTAGTGAAACCAAATGAAGAAGCACTAATGTTTTTAGGAGAAGATTCTATTAAAACCCATAATTCAAATAATACTCAAGAAAATATTGTTAAATTAGGAGATAAAATTTTAATAGAAAATGAAATAATCGTAATTGAAAGAAATAAGACTCCTTTAAACTGTGATATAATTTTGACTTCTGTATAATGAATTTGAGTTTAAATTTAAATTTTTAAATTTTATTTATTAATTATTTTATTAATTATTTTATTAGCTATTTTATTTATTTGTAGATGTTTTAGTAATTAGTATTTTATTTTCATAGTGCTTTTTATTTTCATAGTGTTTTGTTGTGTTTTTTGTATTCATATTAATAAGATGGGATTAAATGGATTTAAGTTTTTTAGGAAGCGGTGGTGGAAGATTTACCACGATCAGTCAAAAAAGAATGACTGGAGGGTTTAGAATTGATGATTTGGCAGGATTAAACTTTCATTTTGACCCTGGACCTGGAGCATTAGTTCGTTCATATCAATTTGGATTAAATCCTTCATCATTGGATGGTATTTTTATTTCTCATGCACACACCGACCATTACACTGATGGAGAAATATTAATAGAAGCTATGACTAGAGGAATGACTAAAGAAACAGGTTTAATCATAGGTAGTAAAAGTGCTATCGATGGATATGAAAAATGGGGTCCATGTATTTCTAAATATCATAAATCATTGTCATCTAATATTATCTTAGATTCAAACTCAAAGAGAAGCTTTGAGGGATTTAGTATAAAAGGAACTAAAACAATTCATGGTGATCCATCAGGGATTGGATTTCAAATTGATGATGGTAATCTAAAAATTTCATATACTTCAGATACTAAATACTTCGATGACTTATCTGAATATCATAAAAATGCAGATATTTTAATAGCTAGTGTTTTAAGACCTGCTGGAAGAAGAATTAGAGGACATATGGGAAGTGAAGATTTTTTAAAACTAGTTGAAGAAATTCAACCTAAACTTGCTATTATGACTCATTTTGGATTCAAAATCATCCAAGCCAATCCTCAAAAAGAAGCGGATTTTATCCAAGAAGAAACAGGAATAGATACAATAGCTGCTTTTGATGGAATGAGAATTAATTTAGACAATATCAATCTTGATGGCTCTTATGAATTAATTCATTTGAATGATAGATTTAAACATAATAATGGTTTTAAACATTCTAATAATCGCAATATAGACAATAAACAGAAAAAATTGGATTCATATTGATTATTAGGACGATATTGATTATTTGGTTTGGTATTGATTATTTAGGTTGATATTGATTATTTGGTTTGGTATTGATTATTTTAGTTTAAATTCATTTAGAACACGATCTTTAGATGCATATGGTTTTTTTGAATAATAATTCTTTCCATGTTCCACTATTAAACCATGATATTCTTGAAAAACTTTATAATTATTTTTTAAATTTGATTCAAATAGCTCTTTTACTTTAGCATATGAATCTTTTTTGTTTATATGTCCTAAAAATTCAAATATTCTGCGAGTATAAGCATCAACTACAAATTCTCCTTTTTTATATCCATAAAGTAAAATTGAATCTGCAGTTTCATTTCCCACACCTTTAACTTCTAGTAATTCACTCCTTTTTGGTGTTCTGCCATTAAGATTAATGTAAAAATTAGAAATATTTATAATGTAGTTATATTTTTGATTTGCATATCTTGAGGACTTAATGGCTTCTTTAAAATCATTTTCTTTATTTTTAGCTATTTTTAATATATTTTCAGCATTTGTTTTTCCTGTTAATTTATTTAAATTATTTATTGACTTTTCAACAGATGTCCAGTTTGTATTTTGTGTTAATATTGTTCCAAGAATTATTTCAAACTGTTCTATTTCTGTTTTAGGATAAGAGTAATCCTTAGGATGATATCCATTTATTATTTTTTCATTTTCATTTTTTTTATTTTCAATATTATTTTCAATATTATCCTCAAGATTATTTTCATTTAAATAACTTTTTACCATGTTTTTTTCTTTAAGATTAAATAATGGCCACCATCCTTGATAAGAATAAGTTTCTAATAGCTTATCATAAATTTGTTTTATTGTATTTATTCTTTTTTTCATATTTTTTTCTCTTTTTTTATTTTCCACAATAAACATTTTATACAATTTTTTTTTAAATATTCATTAATAAATTATAAAAATATTTTTTAGAAATTTAAAGAAATTTAAATAAGAATTGAAATAATATAAAAATATTTAATAATATTAAGCAAAATATAAGTA
>NZ_LWMV01000212.1 GCF_001639295.1 Methanobrevibacter curvatus
GATTATTTTAGAAATTAAAGATAATAACAACTTATATTTATGAAATGGATTGATATTTAAATAAATCATTGATTAGAATCTTTTCTTTCAGGAATATAATCATTTAGTTTTAAAAAAAGGATTATAATCATTTAGTTTTAAAAAATAATAGCATGTTAAAAATTTAATTTAAAAATAGATGTAGATATAAATAAAAAAAATAAAAGCTAAAAAAATAAGAAAAAATAAAAACTAAAAAAATAAGAAAATAAGAAAAAATAAAAACTAAAAAAATAAGAAAATAAAAAAATAAGAAAAAAAGAAAAATATCAAAAACAAAACAATCTCAAAAAAGATTATTTTAAAACAATGTCAGAAACATTGTGTTGTCTTTTAGCTATTAGCTTAGCCTGTTCAATATTTTGACCATTTTTTCCAATTGCTATTCTTTTATTTTGATTATCTGCTGTAACAGTTGCAATTGTCTCACCAGAAGCTTTTTGAAGAACTTTAACATTTGAAACTTTTGCAGGGGCTATTAAATTCTCTATGAACTTTGTAATGTCTTCTGAAAATTCAACGACCTCAACACCTTTATCAACAGCATTTTGAACTTTTTTAACAGTTTCGCCTTGTCTTCCAATGGCTAAACCCATATCTCCATTTTTAACAACAAAGATAATTTTACCATTTTCTTCATTAATAATACAATCTTTAACCATTGCTCCAGTCATACTTTCAAAGAGAGCAATATATCTAATTTCATTAGCATTGAACTTTATAGACATAAATCTACCCCATTACATCAATTATGGTAGAATCTCCTGGATCATTAATAATTAAAGTGGCTACTGTAAATGGTTTACCGCATACAGATCCTAAATCTACACTAGAACCATCATACACATGTACAGGTATTTTTGAAAGTTTTGCATAGTATTCAACATCTTCTAAAATTACTTGAGGTGCATTACTTGCTACAACAACTAATAAACCTTTTCCTAATTTTAAATATTGAATAGATTTTTCACTACCTAAAGCTACATCACCAGTATCAACAGCGACCCTAATTCCTCTATCTATATCCATCATCTGCCTCCTTTTCTTTTATTTGGTTTCATCATGATATCAACTGAACCAGTTCCAAGGGGTATAGGTTGTCCAATAATGATATTTTCAATTATGCCTGTCAAATGCTCTACTTCGCCACGAATACTGGCATTAAGTAAATGTCTTCCAGTTTCTTCAAAGGCAGCACGAGCAAGTACACTTGATTTTTTACCACTAATACCATGACGTCCAATAGACCTAACGGTTCCTTGAGATGTCATCATATCAGCAACTAACATAATATGTCTAATATCAACTGTAAGACCCTGTTCTGAAAGGGTACGAAGAATCTCATTAATAATAGCATTACGAGCGGCTTCTATACCTAAAACTTCTTCAATTTCATGAATGTGATTTGTGCTGGTTTTTTCTTTATCAACACCATCAATTTTAAGGATTTTTTCAAGGTTTGAACCTTCAGTATGTAAAATATACTGATCTTCTTCTTTTCTAATAATAACTTTTCCAATACCTTTTAATCCACTAATTTGCAAATCTCTTACTTTATCTGCATCAAGTCTTAATTCTCTAATATTAACTTCTTTAGGTTCAATATAAAAATTATAATCATTGTCAGGGTTAAATTTAGCTTTTTTAAATGACTTTTTAATAGCTTCTTTTATTTTTTCATAATCAAGCTTTTTGTCTTCTACTTTTTTAGCATCAATTGTTGCTTCAACTTTCATTTCAGCATAGTTAATTTTAAAACCATCAACTTCAAGAATATCGTTAACAGTACTTTTACCAATTTGATTAGCTAATTTTTTTACAAATTCATCATCATTCTTTTTATCTTCTTCAAAATAAATAGCCATTGTAGGGGTTTTAATAGTTTTTCTTGCATCGACTATTTCAATTAGTCTTGGTAAACCTAAGGTAACGTTAAGCTCGTTAACCCCTGCAAAATGAAAAGTACGCATGGTCATCTGAGTACCTGGCTCTCCAACAGACTGTGCTGCAACTGTACCTACAGCTTCGCCAGCTTCAACTTTAGACTGTTCATAAGCTTTTTTTACTCTGATAACTAAAGTTTCTAACTCTTTATCTGTTAAATCATGTCTATTATATGCATCAACAATATCGAGGATGTAACTTTCAGGGAACTCAACCCCTTTCTTTTTGGCTAATTTAGAAACTTTATCAATTAATTTTTGTATTTCTTCGTTTTTTACCATAAAAATACCTCAAAATTACTTTTTAATCCTCATTTCTTTAATAATCTTATCTAAGTCTGCAGCTTTACCATGATCACTTTTTGCAGGATCAACACCATCTTCACCAAACATTGTTTGAATAACATTTCCTTTGTTATCTTGAACTAAACCATTTTCAGTAACTTTCAAATCTTGCAAAGCATTTACTAATCTTCTTTGCATGTATCCACTTTGAGCTGTACGAATAGCTGTATCTACCAAACCTTCACGTCCACCCATAGCATGGAAAAAGAATTCAACAGGATCTAATCCACTTTTATAACTTGAATGAACAAATCCACGTGCTTTTGCACCCAATTCATTTTTTCTAAAGTGAGGTAATGTTCTTTCAATATATCCTCTTGAAATACGACCACCACGAACAGACTGCTGACCAACACAGGCAGTAATCTGAGTTAAATTAAGCATAGAAGCTCTTGCTCCAGTTTTAGCCATTACAACAGAATGATTAGTTTCCATAGCAAAGTAACTCTCTGCAATTTCACCTGATTTATCCCTTGCTTCTCCAAGAACCTGCATGATTTTCATTTCAAGGGTTTCTTCTAAACTTCTACCAGGCAATGCCTCTAATTCCCCTTCTTCATATGCTTTAACATGGCGATCTACATTTTCTTCTGCATCATCTAAGTGTGCTTGAATCCTATCTTGAGCTTCTTGTGGAATCTCTTCATCATTGGTACTTGTTGTAATCCCAACTTTCATAATTCCAGAAATAGCCATATTTGTAGAACGATCTAAAAATTCTTTTGCAGTATCTGAACCATAATCTTTAACAATTTTATCTAGAATTTTACCTGAAAAAGAGCCATAAGCTTTTTCATCAAGTGCACCATATTTTAGCTCGCCATCTTCAATTACAACATATGAATCAAATTCACAGTCTCTTTCCTTACACACTTGGCAATTTTTACATATTTCGCCTTTGTATTCAAGGTTAAGTTTTTCGGGAAGTAATAAACTAAATAATTCTTTACCTGTCCAATTTGTTCCTAATTCTGGGTTATCATTTGGGTTTTTACGTTTTGGAATAGGTAATTTGGCTTTTCTAATAATTTGAAAAGCTTGTTCTTCAGTAAATGTGGAACCGTTTCTTGTTAAAAGATATGCACCAGATATATGGTCGTGAATAGCTCCAATAATTGGTCCTCCAAACCTTGGAGATAAAATGTGTTCTTGAACTCTCATTAAAGATTTAGCTTCGGCACGAGATTCATCTGTTTGGAAAACATGCATATTCATTTCATCTCCATCAAAATCAGCATTGTATGGAGGACAAACACATAAATTCAATCTAAATGTTTTATATGGAAGAACTTTTACTTCGTGTGCCATCATAGACATTCTATGAAGAGAAGGTTGGCGATTAAATAAAACTATATCTCCATCTTTAAGATGACGTTCAACAACCCAACCTGGCTCAATATTTTCAATAATAGAATCTTTAGTATCATCATAAACTCTAATTTTTCTATCATCACTTCTAATAACATAGTTGGCTCCAGGATGGACTTCAGGTCCATTTAAAATATATTTTTTAAGCTCTTCAATATTCCAATCATTTACATGAACAGGAACAGTTACTTCAGTAGCTATCATTTCAGGAACACCAACTTCATTGATACTTATATTTGGATCTGGAGAAATAACAGTCCTTGCTGAAAAATTTACACGTTTACCTGATAGATTACTTCTAAATCTTCCTTCTTTACCTTTTAATCTTTGAGCTAATGTTTTAAGGGGTCTACCTGATCTGTGTCTTGCTGGAGGAACACCAGAAGCTTCATTATCAAAGTATGTGGTAACATGGTATTGTAATAGCTCCCATAAATCTTCAACAATTAATTGAGGTGCACCAGCTTCCATATTTTCAGATAATCTTTGGTTAATTCTTAAAATGTCCACAAGTTTGTGAGTTAAATCATCTTCAGATCTTTCACCAGTCTCTAAAGTAATTGATGGACGAACTGTGACTGGAGGAACAGGCAATACCGTTAAAACCATCCACTCTGGACGAGCCACTTTAGGATTTACACCTAAAACAAGAGCATCTTCATCAGTAATTCTTTCTAAGCGATCACGGATTTCACTAGCAGTTAATCTGTAATCCCCATCATTAATTGAAGTTGGTTTGTCTATTTTTATATCAGATTGTTTTTCTTCACAATGAGGACATTTGTCTTTTTTAGCGGCATCTTGAACTCTTTTTATAATCTCATTAATAGATTCTTCATTGTCCATTGCCATTAATATCTCGTATTTAAAGTTTTCTATCTCAGTATCTGTTAATAAAACACGACCACATTCATTACATACTGATCTTAAGATTTTATAGATATTGTCTGCAAATCCCACATGAACAACAGGCCTAGCCAAATCTATGCTCCCAAAATGTCCAAGACATTCTCCACCTTTAGAACCACAGGTTTTACATTTTAAACTTGGGTCTATAACACCTAAATGAGGATCCATTAATCCATTTTCAATCGGATAACCATCTTCATCATAGGTATCAGGAGTTACTATTTTTATCACAGAGTTTTTTCTAATATTCTCTGGAGACATTAAACCAAAGTTTATATGATCAATTTTTTTTATTATTTCCTTCAAAATTTTATCCCCTTAAAATAGAAATGAATACGATAAATAATACGATAAATAAATTAATAAATAAATTTAAATAATAATTTAAAAAATAATTAAAAAACAATAATCATTTTATAAAAAATAATAAGCAATAATCATTTTATAAAATAAAATGATTAATAAATATTAAATAATAATTAGATAAATAATATGAAAAATAATATGAAAGAAAATTTAATAATTTATGCTTTGTCCCCTAAAACTAATTTAGGGAAAATACATAAACTCTTAAGTTCGTCTAAAAGTAATTTAAATGCATAAGAAATTTCAACAGGGAAAGATTCTACATCACCACATATTGAACAATATATTTTATCTCTTAATTTATCTTCAATGGCTAACATTCCACATTTAGAACATACTACTGCTTCATATTTATCTGATTCATCTAGTAATCTCTCTTTAAGAGCTAAAGCAGCACCATGAGCGATAAGACAATCTCTTTCCATTTCTCCAAACCTTAAACCCCCTTCACGAGCCCTACCTTCAGTAGGTTGACGTGTCAAAACTTGAACAGGACCTCTTGAACGGGCATAAACCTTATCAGTTGTCATATGATGTAGTTTCTGATAATAAGCTACACCTATAAATATTTCAGCTTCAATTCTCTCACCAGTTGTCCCACTGTATAAAGATTCACAACCAGCAGACTCAAAACCATATTCTTTAAGTGACTGTTTTATTTCTCCTTCTAAATCATCATTAAATGGAGTTCCATCAATTCTTTCACCATCTAAACATCCTGCTTTACCTGCAACCATTTCTAATACTTGACCAACAGACATTCTTGATGGAATAGCATGAGGATTAATGATTATATCTGGAACAACACCATTTTCTGAGAAAGGAATATCTTCTTGTGATAAAATTAAACCTACTACTCCTTTTTGTCCGTGTCTTGAAGCAAATTTATCACCAAATTCAGGTTGTCTAGTATCTCTAACTCTGATTTTAGCTAATTTGCTTCCTTCAACGGTTTCAGTTAAAATAACTGCATCAACAACACCTTTTTCACCATGTCTAACTGTTACAGAAGTTTCTCTTCTTTTATCTCCAGGAGTACCAAAGTCATCAATTTCTTCTAAAAATCTTGGAGGAGAAGTTTTACCAATTAAAACCTCACCAGAGGAAACATAACTTTCTGGATTAATAATTCCATCTTCATCTAAATGTCTGTAATTTTCTTCACTACGATATCCTCTAACACCTTTTGCTGGAACTTCAAAACTATCTGTTTGACCTCCAGGATATCTTCTCTCAGAAGCTTCATATGAACGGAAAAAGGAAGATCTTGCAAGACCTCTTTCAAGAGCAGATTTGTTTAAAATCAAAGAATCCTCCATATTATACCCTTCAAAAGACATTACAGCAACAACAAAATTTTGACCAGATGGGCGTTTATCATAGTTAGTTGCATCAATAATTCTTGTTTTAACCAAAGGAGTTTGAGGATGATGCATTAAATGAGCTCTTGTATCAGTACGATTAGAATAATTAGAAACATACAAACCTAAAGCTTGTTTTGTCATTCCTGCTTCCATAGTATTCCTTGGAGATGAATTATGGTCAGAAAATGGAATAATTCCTGCACAAATACCTAACATTGTAGAAGGATCTATTTCTAAGTGGGTGTGATCATTGTTTAATAAATCTGAAGTCATAGCAATGTATGAATTTTCTTCCTCTTCAGCATCCAAATATTCAACTATCCCATCTGCAATTAAATCATTCCATTTAATTTTACGTGCCTTTAAATCTTCAATATGGCTTTTTTCAAGTAATGGAATTCCTTCATCAACAACTATAAGAGGTCTTCTTGCTCTACCTGGGTCATTGAAAATATAAATCTCGTTGGTAGAATTATAGTAGGTAACATTCATTTCTTCTGAAATATCGCCTGAGCGACGTTTTTTCCTTAATTCATCAACAAAAGCAATAGGTTCATTACAATATCCATATAATTCACCATTAATATAAATTTTAGCAGATTCCTTAGTAATGTTTTCTTCTTCAACTAAAAAATTAATATCCCCAATTGTATTTTTAATATCTTCAGGGTCTGATCCTTCAGATATTTTACATAAAAGTGCTAAATTTTTAACCAAGCCACAATTAGGTCCTTCAGGAGTTTCATTAGGACATATTTTACCAAATTGAGTTGGATGCAAATCTCTTGCTTCAAAATGAGGTTGACTTCTACTTAAAGGAGATACAACACGCCTTAAATGTGATAATGTACCCATAAAACTAGTTCTATCTAAAAGCTGACTTACACCTGCTCTTCCACCAACCCAATTACCAGTAGCAATAGCATGTTTAATACTTTCAGTTAAAACATCTGAACGAACTGCTTGTCTAATTTGTGGTTCTTTTCCACGACTAATACTTCTTTCAAGTTGATAAGTCATATCACGAGATAGGTTTGTGTAAGCAACTCTAAATAAATCTTCCATTAAATCTCCAGATACTCTTAGTCTTTTGTTAGTGTAATGATCCTTATCATGGGGTTCTCTTTCTTCATGAATAACTTCTAATAACATTTCAGTCATTTCAGCCAGATAAATTGCCTTTACCATACGTTTTTCTTTATCTACTCCAATATGGGGCAACAAATATTTGTCAATGATCTCTTCAGCACGTGTAATACTATAATCTTCAGTCATTCCTTTAGCTACTCTGTTACCAATGTATTTAATGGCTTGTCTTTCAAAGTAGGCATCTCTTTCCTCTTTAGATAAACCTTCAATGTCTTCAGAGTTTATTTTTAGCTTGCTTTCTGATACTTGAATATCATCAGCTATTATCATTTGGAAGTTAAAATCCTTTGAAATTTTTGTAATAATCTCTTCATCAGTATGTAATCCTAATGCTCTAAGTAAAATAACAAGAGGAATTTCACCAGGAACATAAGGGAATGAAATCCTTAAAAATTCAGCTGTTTTACGAGGTTTTCTATATTCTACAGTAATCCTTGCTTTAAAACCACTATTTATTGAATTAACAATCGCTTTTGCCCTTCTATCTGTTATTTCGCCAAATCTTTCAAGAATAATTTTGTTTGGAGCAATTTCCTCCATAGTAACTACTGCTCTTTCAGAGCCATTTACTATAAAGTAACCACCTAAATCTTGTGGATCTTCACCATTTTTAATTA
The DNA here is from genome assembly GCF_001639295.1 of Methanobrevibacter curvatus. GTDB lineage: Archaea > Methanobacteriota > Methanobacteria > Methanobacteriales > Methanobacteriaceae > Methanoflexus > Methanoflexus curvatus. Next base: position 8,101 of record NZ_LWMV01000212.1, read on the forward strand.
ATTCTTCAGTGTTAAGACCATTTAAATGGCATTTATTAGATTTAAGCATTAAAGGTAATTCACCAATATAAATTTTCTCAAAATCGTTTTCAGTAAAAGTCCCATCTTCATTTTGAGAATCTAAAGCCATTTCTAAGTACATATGAGCAGAATAAGTTAAATTTCTAAGTCTTGCCTCTGTAGGAAAAATTTGACTTGTTGAACCATCAGCTTCTTTAGCATAAGGTTCACGGATTTCAATTTCTCCAGTTCTAACTCTATATTTTCCAGCTTCCAATGATATTGGTTCAGTTAGTGCTTTAATATCTACAATATTCTGTATTCTTTGGTTAATAAATTTGTTATATGATTTTATATGGTGATCCACTAAATCATACTTATCAAAAAATGCATCTACTAATCCCCATGTCTTGCCTTTCATGGACTTCCTCCAAATAATAAAAAATAAAAATTTAAAAATGAAATAATAAAAAAATAAAAATTTTAAAAAAATAAAAGTTTAAATAATATAAAAAAGGTAAAAATAAAATCATTGATTAAATAATATAACAAATAAGTAATTATTTAATAATAATAAAGGAATATAGAAAAATTTATAATTTAATATAAGATTAAACTCATTAATAATAAAATTAAAAACAACATAATGATTCTAATTCAATATTTGTCTAAAAAATAACTATAAAAACATCTAAAAAAAATTAATTAATAGAAATGTCTAATAAAATATCTAAAAACACACTACAACATTATTTCATTAAATTGAGTTTTAAATACAATTTTAAAAAAAAGAAATAAATAGGTTTAAATAAAACAAATCTAATGAAAAATACTGGCTATGGTTCTACTAGCCTATAGGTTACAAAAGTACCAGCAGTTTCGCTTTCTCTTGTAATCTCTAAAACATTGCCAACTTCGGCACCAATAGCTTTAGCAATAGGGTCTTCAACCTTAATTTTAGGAAGTTGATCTTGATGAAAATCTAAATCCTTAAAAATTTTTTTTATCTCAGAATTTTCAAGTATAACATGCTTTGGGACTAATTCATGGACTAAAATACCTTCACTCACAATATTCCTCCAGCTAGAAAAATTACGTAATTTGTAAAAATAAAACTTTCAATTAAAAAACTGATAAACAGGGCATGATTAAAAAAGCAAAATAAGAACGGGCCCGACGGGAATTGAACCCGCGGCCGCTTGGTTAAAAGCCAAGCGCTCTGCCAGACTGAGCTACGGGCCCTAATAAACAAATGAATAATAAAAATTAACTAAAAATAAACAAAATAATAAATTCATGAATATATGAATAAATTAAAGCTATACATAAATTTAAGCGCCCTGGCCGGGATTTGAACCCGAGTCGCGGGCTCGACAGGCCCGCATGATAGCCCCTACACCACCAGGGCAAAGATATTAAATTAAGTTAAAAACTTAAGCTAAAAAGTGGATTTATAATTTTTGAAAATTTTAATTTACATCATTTATTAAAACAATCAATATTAAATATAATTATTTGTATATATAAATGTTTCTATATTAAATTATATATAATAATAATTTAACATAAAAAGATATTCTTTAAACATAACATATTTATATAATTAATTGATTATAAAAATTGAAGTCCCGCCTGCCGGACTTGAACCAGCAACTTTTGGATCTACAGTCCAACGCTCTGCCAATTGAGCTAAGGCGGGTACAACAATGGGACCACCCGGATTTGAACCGGAGTCTCAGGCTCCCAAAGCCCAAAGGATCGACCAAGCTACCCTATGGTCCCTATTAAAACTCACATACCACAAAAGCCCCGGACGGGAATTGAACCCGCGACCACGAGATTACAAGTCTCGCGCTCCACCAGACTGAGCTACCGAGGCACTCGGAGTAAGGATAAACAATAAAAAAAATCTAAAATTTACCTATATTTCAAGTATTTTTTTAGAACAAAATAAGTTTTGGATTTCATTACATATAAATGTTTTCATAATTAAAAAGATAAAAAATGGTTATTTACAATAAAAGAAAATAAGTAAATACAATTAAAAAATAAGAAAAACACTTTTAAAAATTATTTATTTTCATAACCATTGATTAAAACTTCAATTGAACCATCAACAGGATCTATTATTAAACCATGTATTGGGACATCTCTAGGAATTAATGGAGAACTTTTTAATTTATCAACACCATTTTTAACATTGGATTCTTCATCCTCAAAAGCACCAATCCATTCTTTAAGATCTACCTTTTCAATTTCCTTTGGATCAATTCCTCGTTCAAGCATATTTGATTTAAGTTTGTTTATATCTGAATTAGCCATTCCACAGTCTTTATGACCCACCAACATAACTTCTTCAGAACCTAATGCAAAAATAGAAGCAGCTACAGACCTTTCAACATCTCTATCTAAGACATTGTTCCCTGCATTTTTAATAACCTTTGCATCTCCACGTCCAATGCCCATAGCAGGTTCCAAAAAGTCAACTAAGCGTGTATCCATACAAGTAACAACTGTTACTTTTTTCTGTGGTCCATGTGGTAAATCCACAGGTTCAAAATTCTCTACAAAAATTTCATTATTTGATAAAACATCATCAAGTAACATAATAACAACCTCATAGCTATTTTATTTATAATATAATATATATTATTCTAATTTATTTTTATTCTAATTTATTTTTAAGAAAATTTTTTAAAAAAGCTTTTTGTGTTTTAGATCTATTTATTTTAATTTAAATAAAATGATATTACCAGACCACTATTTTTATTAAATATTTATATTTATTTTATAATAAAATTCATTATCAGTAGTTCGTAAAGTATTAATATTGTGGGTTGTATTATTAATCTATGGAAAGAAAAAACAACCCACATAGATTGTTATGGAACGATGATGTATTAAGTCTTTCGGTGAATGTGATTAAAGATA
>NZ_LWMV01000213.1 GCF_001639295.1 Methanobrevibacter curvatus
ATAATTATTTAATTTAATTAATAGATGAATATATAAATTTTAAAAAAAATTATTAGTTCTAAACTTCATTTTCTGGACTATAAAATAGAATTAAAAATAGAACTAAAAATAGAATTAAAAATTAAATTAAAAATTAAAATAGGATAAAAAATTGAGATAATATGCTAATTGATTACCTTTTGTATATTTAAGCCATTTAAATATAAACCAAAAATGTTATCATTATTTTGAAGAATATATTCTTTGTATGCGATATTTGATGAGGGTATAATTTCAACAATATCCCAATTATTAATTTTAGTAATGTTTCCTGCTTTTAAATCATGATTTAAGTTAACATAATCATTAGCATATGTTTTAGCTGTACCAATACCATAATAATAAATTTTTATAAAATTATCTCCATTAGAGAGATCCAATTTTAAAAGAGAATTATCATAAGAAACATTCCCTTTAAAGCCATTTGGAATACTGAAATTTATATCATACAAACTTATAATTGAATTTTTATCTATTGTAAACTCATATATTTCGTTTATTTGAATATTTTCTCCATTTATTTTAAAATCAGATTCAACATTAAATACATTTATATCAAAAATGAATACTGAAGAAATAGATATTATGATTATTAAAACAATCAATATTATAACATACAATAAACTTTTCTTATTCATTTATTCACCAATAATAAAAAACAATCAAGAAAAAATAAAATTAATTAACAATAAACAAAACTCACACTCAAAAAAATAAAAACAATAATCATCTAAATTTAAAATACACCAACTAATTTTAAAATAAAAATTATTGTTCCAATGGTTATTAAAATGGTTGAAGCAATCATCCCCAGCTGCATTGCAACAAATAGCTTTGCTTTTTTATCGGGGTCTCTAAAATATTGTTTAATAGGATCTCTTTGCATAAATAAACACCAAAATAATAATTTTTATTCTAAAAATAGATAAAAATTTAATTAAATATTAAAAATAACTAAATATCAGTTTGATTAAAAATGCATTAAATTTTATTAATTAAATAAAATAAAAAAAAGTAAAAAATATATTTAGAATACATGTAAAATAGAAATTAAAAAATTAAAATTATAAAAGTATTATAAAATTAATAGTATATAAAAATTAAAATTATAAAAAAAGAAAAAAATAGAAAAGAAAATAAAGAAATTAAAGAAACTTAGAATAAAAATTCTAATTTAAATAATTATGCTTGTTCATTTGCTTCTATAGAAGATTTAATCATCTTCAATTGGACAAATGTTTCTCTTTCCATTTCTTGTAGTCTCATTTCAATAGATTTTACAGTGTTCTGCAATTTTGGAATCATTATATGTTCTAAAGCATTGACACGACGTTTAGTAGCTTCAATTTCAGCAGCTAAAAGATAAACTGTTTTCTCTATTTCACCAAGTTCAATAACAAGGGAAACCGCATCTTCAAAGTTTTTTGCAGCTTCATCTAATTTAATTGAAGTATCAGCAAAACCATAACCTCTGTCAACAAGAGTTTTAGGCTCTATTTTTGAATCCACAACAGGAACAACTACTCCCATAATACTTCTTGATTCGATATCCACATCAACGGACTCTTTAACAGATAATGCAGCTTTTTTAACAGCTAAATCACCCATAGTAACCTGAACAGCAATTAAATTCCCATAAGCTTCCTCTAGTTTTTTATTAACAACTTCACGAGAACCCTTAACTTTGTCCAGAATCTTGAAAAACTCCATAATTAAAGCATCACGTTTTTCTTTAAGAAGACTATGACCTTTAACAGCAAGTTTTTCCCTATTTTTAAGGTTCAGTAATTCCATTCTTGTGGGATTAACACCCTCAATTGTTTCTTGTGCCATGATTACCTCCAAGCTTTTTTAAAAAAAAAGCTTAATGAAATTTTATTTAAAAAAATTAATTAATTTAAAATAATTTAATTAAAAAAATTAAAAAATAACTTAATTTAAAAGATTAAAAATCAACTAACTAATTTAAAAATTAAATCAAACTTTTTAAAAGTTTAAAACATTTAATAGCTTATGACTTAAAAAGCTATTAATCTGGAAGATATTTAGGAATATGTTCCTCTTTAACTCTTTTAAGTTCAGATTTCGGAAGCAAACTAAGTAATTTCCAACCAAGATCTAAAGTTTCTTGAATAGTTCTATCTTCATCTTTTGCTTGAGTAATAAATTGTTTTTCAAATTCATCAGCAAATTTTAAGAAACTTTGATCCCTTTCAGTAAGTGCCTCTTCCCCTACAACTGCAACTAAATCTCTTAAGTTACGTCCTTCTGCATAAGCAGAATAAAGCTGGTCTGAAACACCACTGTGGTCTTCACGAGTTCTTTCATCCCCAATACCCCCACTCATCAATCTTGACAAAGATGGAAGTACATCAACAGGAGGATAAATACCTTTCCTATGAAGTTCCCTACTTAAAACAATTTGTCCTTCAGTAATATAACCAGTTAAATCAGGAATTGGGTGAGTAATATCGTCTTGAGGCATGACTAAAATAGGCATCTGAGTAATAGAACCTTCTTTACCTTCAATACGTCCTGCACGTTCGTATATCCCAGATAAATCAGTATACATGTATCCAGGATATCCTCTTCTTCCAGGAACCTCAGATCTTGCAGCAGAAACTTCTCTTAAAGCTTCACAATAGTTGGTTAAATCAGTTAAAATAACCAATACATGCATGTTTTTTTCAAAAGCAAAATACTCTGCTGTTGTAAGAGCCATTTTTGGAGTAAGAATTCTTTCAATAGATGGATCATCTGCTAGGTTCATGAAAACTGTTACTCTTTCAAGTGCACCAGTTCTTTCAAAATCATTCATAAAGAAGTTTGCTTCTTCGTGAGTAATACCCATAGCAGCAAATATAACTGCAAATTCATCGTCTCCTTCAGATATAACTTTAGCTTGCCTTGCAATTTGAGCAGCTAAGTCGTTGTGAGGTAAACCTGAACCTGAAAATATAGGAAGCTTTTGACCACGGACAAGGGTGTTCATCCCATCAATAGTGGAAATACCAGTTTGAATAAACTCTGCAGGGAATTCACGAGCAGATGGATTCATAGGACTACCATTAATATCTAATTCTTTTTCAGGAATAATTTCTGGTCCACCATCAATTGGTTTACCAGTACCATCAAATATACGACCTAACATATCACTAGAAACACCAATTTTTGCTGTTTCTCCAGTAAACCTAGTTTTTGTGGTTTTAGTATTTAAATCACTGGTTCCTTCAAAAACTTGGATAACTGCAATGTCTTTACTTACTTCAAGAACTTGACCTCTTCTAGGTTCACCACTAGGAGTTGTAATATCAACTATCTCATTGTAAGCAACACCTTCAACACCTTCAACAATCATTAAAGGACCTGCAACTTCTTTAACAGTGGTGTATTCTCTAGTTTTAATATTTGTATTCATTTTTACACCTCACCACATTGTTTTACAATTTCCTCTTGAATCTCTTTAATTTTTTCTGGGAAGACATCTTCAGCCACATATTTCATTCTACCAATCTCTTCTTTAATTGGAAGAGCAATAATGGCTTTAGATTCTGCTCCTCTTTCAAGTGCAGCTTCAGCTTCTTTTTGGAAAGAAACAATAGTTTTCAACATTTCGTACTGTTTAGATGGTGAACAGTATGTATCCACGCTATCGTAAGCATTTTGTTGTAGGAAATCTTCTCTTATCATACGAGTAGTTTCAAGAGTGACCTGTTCACTATCAGGAAGTGCATCAGGACCAACTAATTGAACAATTTCTTGAAGCTCTGATTCTTTTTGTAGTAAAATCATTGCTTCATCACGAGTTGCTCTCCAATCACTACCAGCATTTTCTTCCCACCAGCCTTGAACACTATCAACATACAAAGAGTAACTTTGCAACCAATCAATAGAAGGGAAATGACGTTTATCTGCAAGTGATGCATCTAATGCCCAAAATACCTTTGAAATTCTCAAGGTGTTTTGTGTAACAGGTTCTGATAAATCCCCACCAGGAGGAGACACAGCACCAACAACGGATACAGATGAAGTTTTTGGATTACTACCTAATGTAGTGACTCTTCCAGCTCTTTCATAAAATTGTGCAAGACGTGATGCAAGATATGCAGGATAACCTTCCTCACCAGGCATTTCTTCAAGTCTTCCTGAAATCTCTCTCATAGCTTCAGCCCATCTTGAAGTTGAATCTGCCATAAGTGCTACATCATAACCTTGATCACGGAAATATTCTGCAATTGTAATTCCAGTATATACACAAGCTTCTCTTGCTGCTACTGGCATGTTAGAAGTATTTGCAATTAAAACTGTTCTGTCCATTAAAGGATTTCCAGATTTAGGATCTTCTAACTCAGGGAACTCAATAAGTACCTCTGTCATCTCATTTCCACGTTCTCCACAACCAACATATACAATAATATCAGCATCAGCCCATTTAGCCAATTGTTGTTGTGTAACAGTTTTACCTGATCCAAATGGTCCAGGAATAGCTGCTGTTCCACCTTTAGCAACTGGGAAGAAAGTGTCTTGAGTTCTTTGTCCTGAAATTAACGGAATATCTGGGTCAAGTTTTTCTACATAAGGTCTTCCTTTTCTAACAGGCCATTTTTGTAACATTTGAAGCTTTTTAATTCCATCAGCAGTTTCAATCTCAGCAATATCATCGGTTACTGTGTATTCACCAGAAGAAACAATACTTATAATTTTACCTTCAAAGTTAGGCGGTATCAAAATCTTTTGTAATACAGCAGAGGTTTCTTGTACTTCTCCAATAACATCTCCACCTTTAACAGTAGAGCCAACATTTGCACTTGGATTAAAAGTCCATTTTTTATCTCTATTAAGAGAAGGAACATCTACTCCTCTTTCAATAAAGTCTCCAGTTAAATCTTTAATTACTTCAAGTGGTCTTTGAATTCCATCAAAAATTGAACCAATAATTCCAGGTCCAAGTTCTACTGATAATGGACCTCCTGTACTTTCTACCTTTTCACCAGGTTTTAAACCTGCTGTTTCTTCGTAAACTTGAATGGTTGCAGTGTCACCTTCAAGCTCAATAATTTCTCCAATAAGCTTACTGTCACCAACTCTAACCATTTCATACATCTGGGATCCTCTCATACCATCAGCGATAATAACAGGCCCAGCAATTTTAATAATATTTCCTTCATTAATCATTTAACCATCTCTACCCCAATCACTCGTTTAATAAGATCCCCCATTGGATCAGAATCTGTATCTAAGGAACCAGACTTATCAGGAATTTCAATAATCATTGGCAATACATTAGAACCAATTCTTTTATTAATATGTTCCCTAATACCTTTAGCGATTTTTTCACTTATAATTATAATAGAAATTTCTTCTTCTAATAATTGATCAAGAGCATTTTTAGCTTCTTCGTCACTTCCAACATCAAAACCTTTTTTAATACCACCAAGTTTAAACCCAGTAACAGTATCAATATCACCAATTACAGCAACTGAACTCACACTAACAACTCCTGAATTTTAGAATTGGGAAAATTAGCTTCCCTTTTAGCTCTTGCGACAATTTTAAGATTTTTAATCTCTTTTTCTTTTTGATTTAAAAATCCAACCATAGGACCAATACCTAAAGGATTTTTTAAAGAAAGTGAATTTGCATATTTAGAAAGATATTCATCCAAAACTTTTTCAAAAACTCCAATGGAACCTGTTTCATTATAGTCATTAAGAGTTTCATTAAGTATTGGTGCATAATCTGTGCCATCTAAGCCAGATATTACACCAGAAACATCCTCTGATTCCATTAAGTCTTTTAATTTCCATTCTTTAACATCATGACCATTTTTTATCATGTAATAATCCATATCCTCAAAACTTAAACCATCTGCTTTTGCCCTTAATATTAACTTTATATTGGCAATATCTACTTGAGTTCCAATAAAAGAATACAAAATAGCAGTGTTATCATTAGCTGGAACAGATGTAGCAGAAAGAAGGTTTTCTAAATAATAGTTATCTAAAGCAGATTCTAAAGGAAGAACCGTTTTAGTTTCTTTGTACCTATTTAAAGCATCTTCTAATACAGAATAGTACTCTGTACTATCTAAACCAGATATAATATCTTCAACATTTAAAGAATCTGCTAAAGATTCAATAGTTTCATAATTTTTACCTGAATGAATCAACAACTCTATAGTAGATTCCCTACTTAAATTTGCATCTTTAGCTGTGATTAAAGTTTTTATATTAGCAATATCAAATTTTTTAGCCAATGCAATAAATGCTTTTCTAATATTTTCAGGAGCTATTTTACTTACTAAATTATATGTACTTGCAAGTTGAAGGTCTAAAGATTTTTCAATAGCTTTATCATCAATATCTGCATAGTCAGGAAATCCTCTAAGATAATTAACTATTTCATTGATGTCATCTGCTTCGATTATTTCAGAAAAATGTTTTTCATTAAATAATCTTCCCTTTCTAGCCCTAACTCTCGCATTTGGAAGGAGATATGGATAAATATCTAAAATTGGTCTGCTTACAATAACAACAATAACTGCACCAATAATTAAAAGAACCATAACAGCAAGAGCAATAAATGCTTCATTACTAATACCTAAGCTACTTATCAATGCAGTAAGTCCATCAGCCATATTTTTATCCCCCCTTATTTAAATAAAATATTTGCTACTTCCAAACGGAGTGATTTTTTATAACGTAATATACGGGATTCAATAGTATTGTTAACTTCAACATCACCATTACTTGTTTTAACTACTGCACCACCAATTGTATTAATAGCTTCACCAAATTCAAAAGAGGTGTTATTACCAGTATCTAATGTAATAGTTTTAGCTATTTTATCAATGGATCCTTCAATTTTAGATTTATCCTCTTGTTTAACATGGATAACTAAATTACCCCCACCAATCTCAGATCCTGCTTCAGTTATAACACTTTCTAAAGAATTGATATATTGAGAGTTAGATCCAGAAGATAAATCTTTAATTTTTTCAGTAGCTTTATTAAAAGCTTCCTCAATTACTTCTTCTCTTGCATCTAATTCTAATCTTCTTCCCTTCATCTTAGCTTCAGATATTATTTGCTGATAACGCAAATTAGATGATTTATTAGCCTCATCTAATATTTTTTGCTTTTCCAATTCAGCATCTGCAGAGCCATTATCAACAATATTTTTTGATTCTGCTTCTGCTTCTTGAATAATTTTATCAGCTTTTGCTTGAGACTGTGAAAGAATATTAGAGACTATTTTTTCAGCACCAGAGCTCATTTATTGACCCCCTGATTATCCTAATATTCCGCCGAATACCATGAGCAAAATAGCAATCAAGAAACCATAAATAGCCTGAGTCTCTGGCAATGCAGTAAAAATAATACCCTGAGCAAACATACTATTATCTTCAACAACTGCACCAACAGATGAAGCAGCTGCAATACCCTGACCCATACCAGACCCAAGACCTGCAAATCCAATAGATGCTCCTACACCAATAGCAACAAGACCAGCTTCAAGTGAAAGACCATTGCCTCCACCAAGTAAACCAGAAAATACAAGTAATAATATAGCTATCAAGAATCCATAAATAGCCTGAGTCTCTGGCAATGCAGTAAAAATAATACCCTGAGCAAACATACTATTATCTTCTGCAACAGCACCTACACTCCCTGCGGCTGCTATACCTTGACCTAAACCTGACCCTAAGCCAGCAAAACCAATAGCTACTCCAGCACCAATAGCTGCTAAAGCAGTACCTAATGCAATATCTACCATTTTCATATCTCCTATTAATTTTTAATTAATTTAATCATTCAATGATTATAGCCTTAATAAATTATAGTCTTAATAAATTATAGATTTAATAAATTATAGCCTTAATAAATATTATAGTCTTATTAATAAATTATGGTCTTAATAAATAATAATCTATAATTAATAATAGCATTAATTAAATTAACTATACTAAACTATCTTAAATGATTTTAATAAATATAATAATTTTAATTAATTTTTACATATAACAATTTTATATAACAAATAGCATTAATCTTTTAATTTAGTAAGAATTCTCTTTGCACTAAATGCATTAAATGTATTTTTTCCACCCATGAAAAACTGGGAGAAAAATTCCACATAGTTTAAACGGAGTGCATTAATAAAAGCACCTACTATCTGTAAAACGAAATTTGCAATGTGTCCAAATATAAATATAATTACTGCGAGAATTATTCCAAGAACCGGAATTGGAACCATAGAATTGAGCATTCCAGATAAAATATTAACTGTCATAGCTATTCCACCAGTAGACAAACATAGTGCTAAAAGACGAGCATAGGATAACCAGTTTCCTAAAAATCCAAAAACATCCATTATTCCATAAACTCCTCCGCAATATATCAATATTACGAAAGTTGCAACAAGGAAAGCTGCTCCTATTCCCATACCAATAATTCCAACTGTGGGTACTAAGAACCCTAAAGCTAAGAATACAATTCCGATTTCTAAAATAAACCAGACAATTTGAGATCCTAAAGCTTCTTTCTTATCACCATATCTGAAATTATTAATAATACCTAAAATAAATCCAACATTAAGATGAATAAGTCCAATTATTAAAGCAATAATAAGAATTATCTCTGGTCTTTTCAATGGATCAATGAGCAGTGTTGGAATAGCAGAACCCAAGAATCTTGGGAAGAAATCTCCCATAAAACCTCCAGTTAACAAACCTAAAACTATTGCCCACAAACCAGAAGCCACTAATATGGCTCCAAAATCTTTCATAGTCTTATTAACTTTCCCTATACCTTTATAAAGAACAACTCCAATAATAGCAAAAAGTGCACCATAAGCAGCTTCTGTTAAACAGAAACCAAAGAAAAATGGGAACATTAAAAAAACAAGGAATGTAGGATCTATTTCTCCATATCTAATAGGTGCATACATACCTACAAGAAATTCATAAGGTTTTACAATACTAGGATTATTATGGAGTACTGGAACATCACTATCATCTTTTCCAACATCTTCAAATTCAGCAACAAAGTGCCCTTCACTTGATTTATCAATAAGTTTAGTTACACTATTATATTCTTTTGAAGGAACCCAAGCCTCAAGCAGTTTAGTTTTATCAGTTTCACCAAAAGTAGCAAAAACTTCATTTCGTTCTTTTTCAATTTCTAACTGCTCTTTTAAGACAAGTATATCCTCATCATACTTTTCAGCTACTTTTTTAAGCTGATTTGTCACTTGAGATTTTTCATTTTCTAATTCTTTAAGTCTATTTTTTGAACTGGATATTATTTGAGATGGAGTGCCTTCCACATCCCCAATTTCCAATTTTTCAAACTCAAAGCCCCTAATAACAGAGAGAACCTCATCTTTAAATTCGTTTAATGCAGTTATAATAACCACTTTTGAATCAAGTTTGTCTTTCTCTTTAGAAACTTTATTATCTTCAAAGAACAATAAACTATCAGTTACATTATTTAATTCTTCTTTTAATTTTGAAGCGGATTCAACATTTATCCTTCCAACAGTATGAGTAGTATATCCAGTATCTTTCAATAGAGACAAATCTAGATCAAAATTAATTAATTTTTGAGCTAAACTCTCATTTAAAGTAACTAAATTTTTTTCACTGTCAATAGCAGATAATTTCTCTTCTATAACCTTAGTTTGCGACTCCACCACATCCAATAAAGATTCGGCTTTATTAATTAGATTTTCCGAATTTAATGAATCCACTTCCCTTTTCACGGGAATAACAGGTTTTACAAAAGATAATATCATATCTTTAATTCCTGTATCCTCAGCTAAAGCATTACCGAAAGTTTCGGAAATACCTGTAGTTTTCATTAAAAGTGAAGAAATTCTTCCAATTAATGGAGTCATTTTTGAAGGTTTAATAGAATCTGCCCATTCAGGATTCTGTTGAATACGTTCAGAAATATCTTCAATCTGTACTATTCCTTCTTCGTGCAAATCTCTCACGATAGAGGAGGAATACTGATTTAAAGTAAGTATTCTGAGTTTACGCATTCTTTCTGTCTGGAACATTATCTCCCTCTACAAAATATTTTTAACAATAATAGATGCAGCTTCATCTATATTAGCACTAGACTGCGATTTAATGTTTTTAGCATCATTCTCAGCCTTATCTTCAATAGTTTTAGCATCTTGCTTTGCTTTTTTTTCTGCATTATCAATAATAGTTTTTGCTTCCTCATGTGCTGAAAGCTTAGCTTCTTCTAACTTAGTGTTAGAGTTAACCTTAGATTCTTCGATAATTTTTAATACTTCAGCCTTAGAATCTTCGATGAGCTTATCAGCATCATTTTCAGCATCTTTAATGCTTATAATAGCTTCTGATATCGCTGTCATGATAAATCACCATGGTATAAAAAAATATATTTATTATTATATATAACATTTACTATTTGATTTTAGAGATATAAAAAATTAGTATTTTTTAGCTAAAAAAACTTAAAAAAATAGGATTTTAAAGAACAATAATAATATAAATAAAAATTAAAAAAATCTAATAAAAATTTAATAAAATTTAATAAAAATTAATAAAAATTAATAAAAATTTTAAAATTATTAATAAATAGTTTAAATGCAGATAAATTTTTTTACATTGAAAATAATAATTGAACTTAGTATTTTTAATATTTTTAAAATTATACTCTAAAACGGATCTAAATAAAAAAAATAAATATGAAATATAAGAAATATGTAAAAGAATTAAATATCTAATCAAAAAATTAAAAAGTATAAAATAAGTAAAATTAAAAAAATAAAAAGAAAGTAAAAAGAAATTAAAATAAAAATGAAAAATCATCTATTTTTTTTACTTGGTTTTGATGAGTTGTGTAACTTTTGTTTTTGGTTTCTATTATTTTTCTTTAAAAGTCTAGGTAAAAAAGAAATAGCTCCAAAAACAAATAAAATAAAACCTAATACTATAAATAGGATATTCCAAGGATAATCTAAGAACACAGAACCAACTAGAATAAAAGCTATTCCTTCAACAATAGCTATTGGCTTTTGCCAAGTGGGAATAAATGTAATAGCTGGATAAGCTATTCCTATTAAAAATAATAAAGAGCTAGAGGGTAAAGTTAAATTATTATTAGTTTCAGGAATCACAAATGGTAAAATACTCCATACCACCAATATAAAACCAAATACTAAAGAAAATTGCTGTTTTCGACTAATTGCCATAATTTCATCCTTAAAATAAAAAATATTAATAAAAAATATAAAATTAAATAAAATAAAATTAAATAAAATTAAATAAAATTTAAATGATTGAAAAAAATTTATACTATCATAATTGCATTAATCATCATAGATATATTAAATCTATTTTATATTACTTAAAATAGTTTCTATAATATTAATTAAAAAAATAACTAAACTAAAAATGTTTTATTAATATGTCTTTAATTAAAAAATTATTTATATTGTAAAAATAAAAAAAGATTATGAATAGTTATTTAGATTTTATTAAGGATAAGGATTTTGAAAAATCTGTTGATTATGTTCTTAAAGGATACTATGAAAAAAAGAGCATAGAAAAAGAAAAACATGCCAAAAATGTTGTTGACATGCTGATTAAAGATAAAAATACAATCGATGAATTTAAATTAGTTTTTGACTTGTTTGGTGATGAAACACATCTAAATGATTGGAAAATGTCTGAGATAGTAAGACAAACTGATAAAACTGTGAACAATTACATTGGAGAATTTCATCAAATGGTTTTAGGTTCTATTAAAGGTTGGACTAATTTAGGAACTGGTGATGAAACAGGAGTTGATTTAAAAAAAGATGACAACAGTATTTTCATTGAATTAAAAAATAAATATAATGCTATGAATAGCAGTTCTCAAAGTGAATGTAGAAGAAAACTAGAGAATATAGTTGAAAAATACCCAGATTCAACTGCATATTGGGGTTTTATTATAAATAAGAAATATAAACCAGTTTGTGAAATTTGGGAATATACATATCCAAAAACTGTAGAGCTTAAGAAAGATTCGAGAATTCTTAAAGCAAGTGGGGATGAAATTTATAAATTAGTAACAGGAGATCCAAATTCTTTAAAAAAAACATTTGAAGCACTACAAATTATTTTAAATGAAAAAATAGATGGTTATCACCTGTCTTCTGAAGATAAAAAATCATTACAAGAATTTTCTAATCATGTATTTTTAGAAAGCAGATAATTTTACTTGATGAGATGAATCAACGGAGTTATCACCATTTAATGCTTTAATGATTTGTTTGCCTAAAAATTCTCCTAGTTTAACAGGGACTGCATTGCCTATTTGCTTGTATTGTGAAGATTTTCCTCCCATAAACTCCCAATCATCAGGAAAAGTTTGAATACGAGCATATTCTCTAATAGTAAAAGGACGAGTTTCTTCAGGGTGACACCTTTCAGTTTGCTTTTGGGAAGGTGAAGTCGTTAATGTTAAACATGGTTCGTTCCAGGACATTCTACGAGCCATTCCTCTTTTTCCTCCACCAGAATAGTAACTTTTTCCCATAAAATCTTTTTTAATATCTTCGGGTAAATCAATCCAACAACCACCAGGAGGAACAAGATTCAAGACTTCTTCTCTTTTTTGCGAGTACCCGGTTCCATCGGACTTAGGAACATTTTTTAATGCATCTTTAATAGTTAAAATTTTTTTATTTGGCTGTGGATATAAAAAATTTATCCCCTTTCTAGTTCCAACAAGAACCATTCTTTTCCTTTTTTGAGGAACATAAAAATTTACAGCATTTAGCACTTTATATTGAACATCATATCCTAAATTTTCCAGTACTGAAATCATAGTTTTTAAAGTTCTGCCTTTATCATGTCTTACTAAACCTTCTACATTTTCAGCTAAGCATATTTTCGGTTCAATTTCTTTAACTGCCCTTGCGAACTCAAAAAAAAGTGTACCTCTAGTATCTTCAAAACCTAATTTTTTTCCAGCATAGCTAAATGCTTGGCAAGGAAACCCTCCAGTTACAATATCTGTTTTAATACTTTTAAAGTCTATTTCTTGAACATCTCCATGTACAACATTCCAATTTGGTCTGTTACGTTTTAAAGTTGCAACACAATCTTTATCTATTTCAACAAGCATTTCATGCTCAATACCAGCATTTTCAAGCCCTAATCCTAATCCTCCAGCACCAGCAAACAATTCTACAGTTTTCATTTCCAAACACTTAGTTTTATAATTTTTATGAATTTTATTTATTAAATTAAATTATGTTAGTTATAATATTAAAATTTTTCTAAATGTTAAACTATTAATAAAAAAAATGTTAAAAAAATTTAAATAAAGTTAAAGAATTAAGATAATATATAATATTGCCAAAGCTTTGTAACATATGTATTGAATTTAAATTTTTAGAAATATTATTTAAAAACTCTTTAAATCAAATTTAAGGTATTTTATCACGCTTTTTATAAGGATTAAAAAAATGATTATAAGTCACATTTTGGATAATGCACTATGTTTATGAATAATCATAACATAATAAATAGTTATAATATAATTTAAAATCAAATCAAAGTGATTAAATGAGTGATGAAGAAAAAGTAATTAAAGCATTTAAAAAGTCTGAAGAGGCATTAAATACATCATAAGTAGTTGAAATGTCTGGAGTAGGTAAAAAAGAAGTTACAAAGATTATGAATAAGTTAAAAAAAGAAAAATCAATAATTTCCCCAAAAAGATGCTATTGGACATGGAAAGAATAAATACATAAAATCGAGTCTTTTTATTATAAATTAAGCTTTCATTTTCTCAATCTGAAATTAAATTAATAAAATATGCTTATTATATATAATATTTAATTTAATATAAGTGAATTTAAAAAAAATAGCTATTTAAACTTATTTTAAATACTATCCATTAATAACTATTTTAAATTTAAATCATTTATATTGTTGAATTCTAAGGGATTTCCTTCGTTATCAACTGTTTCTGTGGTAACAATAACCATTATTGTCTTTGTAAATAAGTAATAAAAGACATAGCCAATATACAATGCACAGAAAATAAAATAATATCCATTGACAAAAATAGTACTGTCAAAAATAGCTTTAATAAATGGAATACTTACAAAGGCACTAGAAAAAAAAGAGGGACTTCCAAAAAGGATCAAAACCAAAAAAATAAAATGGAAAATAATGCTTCCAAAACTTCTTTTTTTCAATACTAAATAATTGTCATCATTAGAAATAAGTTTAAATCCCTTATTTTTAAGTGATTTAGCTATTTCATCCATTTGAATGGAATTTTCAGCTTGAAAAATATATGGTTTCATAAAAAGTAATTATTTATAAACAACTAATTCTTCAAGAGATTTACGAGGTCTATCTGCTCTTGAAGCATTTGGATATCCTAAAGGAGTAAAAAGTAGAGGCTCTTCATTTTCTCCTAATCCTAAAAAATCAATAGCTTCATTTTTTTTAAATGCTGCAATGTAACATGTTCCAAGCCCTAAATCAGTGGCTTTTAAAATCATATGATCCATTACAATTGTTCCATCAATGTCTGCAATATTTTTTCCATCCCATGGTCGAGTCCAGCTTTTAGATTTATCCACAACAACGGCTAATACAATAGGTGCCTGAATAAACCAATCTTGAGGGTAAATTTTACTTAGAGCATCTTTATTATTTTTTGTGTCAATTACAAATATTTTAAATGCCTGAAAGTTTACACCTGTAGGTGCCAATCGTCCTGCATCTAAAATTGCATCTAACTTTTCTTTTTCAATTTTTTGGTTAGTATATCCTCTAACACTGTATCTATCTTTAATAGCTTCTGAAACTTCCATTTTTACACCAATAGATGATTTTCTAAAAAAAGAATAAATAAATTTAAAAAAAAAACAATAAATTTTATAAATAAAATTATTTAATGAGTTAGTTAATGAAATTATTAAAATGAAAAATTATAAGAAAAGAATTGATTTGTATTTGAAATGAAAAAAATAAAAATATTTAAAATTAAATAAAAATGATTTAAAGTTAAATAAAGGTAGTTTAAAATTAAATAAAAATAATTTAAAATCAAATTAAAAAATTTAAAAATAAAATAAATAAAATATTTAAACTTTTTTTATTCCTCTTCCTCTTTTTGTACCTGGCTTTCTGTAATGAGATTTAGCCCTAGTTCTTTTATTTGTTCCTTTAACTTTTGCCATAAAAAATACCTCCATAATAAAAAAAATAAAAAAAATGATATAAAAAATTTATTAGAATTAAATATAAAAAATAGTTAGTTTATCAAAATAACATAATAATCACTATATAAAATTATATCACTTTATAACTTTATTAAATATTATTTATAAACCTTTTGAAAAAAATCAAAAATAATTTAAATTTTTATGAATTAAAAACGAAATTTAAAAAAAAATTACTAAAATATAATAAAAAATTATAAAAAATAATATAAAATTAATATGCAATTAATAAACATCAAAATAAAACTTATTTATCCAACATTCTATCTTCAATTCCATCATAAAAAATATCTTCAAGGTGTAATAACTTTCTAAATTCAATATTATCATGATATTCTTCTAAAATATGAGATATTAAACCTGGAATTCTACCAATTATAAAAACACTTAAACCTTCTTCAGGGGAAAATCCTAAATCAGATAATAAACTTGCTGAAATTCCATCAATATTAATTTTAAGCTTTTTTTTTTCATACAATAATTTGTCTATGGCTATAGCTAATTTTGTATGAATTCCTATAATATCTAATTCGTTTCCAATTTCTAAAAGCTTTTGAGCCCTTGGATCTATTTTATGATACCTGTGACCAAAACCTGGAATTTTTTTACCAGTATCTAATTGGTTATCTGTAAATTCTTTGGCAATTTCTTCTATTTTTTTGTTTAATTCCTCTTTAGATAATAAATTTATATTTTTTGAAAAATTTTCATTAATTAATGATTGATAAATTTCCATTGCTTTTTCAATAGCTCCTGCATGGTGTTTTCCAAATGATAATAACCCTCCAGCTAAAGCCACATTAATTGAAGAACCAGAAGAAGCTATTAAACGAGCTGATTGAGTACTTGGTGGAGTAAAACCATGGTCTGCAAAAGCAACAAGAAGATGATTAAAAAGTTTAAGTTCTTTTTTATTAGGTAATCTGTTTTTAAGTAATAAAAAAATCATTTCAGGATAACTAAGACTATCTATTAACTCTTCTTGAGAGTATCCCTTAGTAGTTATTTTATTTTCTTCAATTTTAGTTATTGAAGTCCTAACTTTTGTTTTATGGTTGTTAGAGATATTTTTATTAAAATTATTATTATTATTATTATTATTATTATTATTATTATTATTCATTATATTTTCCTTAAGTTTATTATATAAATCTCAAATCTCAATGGTTGAGACTCTTGGTTCAACAAAACAAGCTGGACGGATAGCCATTATTCGAACCCCACTTGCTCTTTGAGAGCCAATATTTACAAAAGTTCCTAAAACCGTGGTATCCCCGCCTAAACCCATTGGACCAATATTAGTTTTATTTAATGCATTTGTAACTTTTTTTTCAATATTGGATTGATTATTTAAATCTCCATAAGCCATTGCTTTTAAAGCTAAAGCACTAGCTTCAAAATGTGTTCTTCCAATACCAATAGTTGGAATAGAAGGAGTACATCCAAGTTGTGGTAAAACCTCTGTAAGATAATCAACAGCCATTTGAAATATTATTTTATGATTTCTTTGATGAAAAACTCTATATGTTTTAGACCTTATTTCACTTCCACCACCAAGAAGGAGAATATGAATTTTTATTTTATCTCCATCATACGAATCAAATAAAAATGATGGAGGTTTCACCATTCCACTACACTCATATAAGCCATTGGATTGTTTTAATCTTTCTATATCATTTCCTTTAACAGCCATTGGCCTTCCTGGAAGATTAATTAATCCATTGACGATTCCATTTTTAATATTTTCAATTAAATTAGTTGGAAAATAATTTAATTCACTAGGTACTTCAATTAAGACATGAGGAATGCCTGTATCATCACATAAAGGTCGTTTTTCTCTATTAGCTATTTCAATATTTTCTATCATTAAATTTAAAGCCCATTTAGCATTTTCATTAGTTTCTAAATCATGAGCCAATTTTAATTTTTCAACTTTATCTTTAGAATTTGAAGTGCTTGCTGAAATCAAAGCTTTTTCAATTTTTTTTTCTAGGTTCATATATAATTCCATTTATTGACTAAAGTTAAATTAAACAAGCAAATAATATAAATATTTATAAAAAAACATGAAAATGAACTAATTGAAAATAATATACATAAAATAAAAAAAAATAAAAAAAATAAAATTAAATGTTAAAATTAAAATTAAAATTTTATTAAAAACATCTAAAATATTAAAAAACATTAAAATTCTATAAAAGAATTATAAAAATTATAAAAATTATAAAAAATTTATTGAATTTCTATAATATTTTCTTTTTAAAATATTATTCAACAACTGTTTGTTGAAATAAATTAAAACATTACTAATATTATTTGATATTATAATTGAAAATAGTTGAATTGTAAAAAAATTAGAATTATTAACTATATTCCTAAAAAAAATTATAAATTTTAATATATAAAATGACCTAATAATATTTAAAGAAATATATAATCATTCCAAAAAAAGATTAATTAGATAAAATCATGTATAAATTTCAATTATTTTTTCAATGAACGAATAATATCTCCATCAGAAATTATTCCGACTAATTTACCATTTTCTAATACAGGTAATTGATTATAAATTTCATATGCATCATTTGATTCTGTCATAACACTAACAGCTTCCTGTAAACTATCATTTGGTGAAATAGACTTGATATCTTTAACCATTACAGAATCTACTTTGGTTCCTAAATGATAATTATCTAAAATCAAATTATGACCTAAATTTGATGCAGTAACAATACCCAATATATTATTATTTTCATCTACTATAGGTAAAGAGCTTATTTTATTTTTCATTAATTTTTCAAATGCAAAAACAACATCCTCATCTGGAGAGCTAGTTTTTACATTATTTGTCATCCAATCTTTCACTATTAATTTTTTTAGCATTTACAATTCCTCCATAATTCTCCGTAATATTTTTAATTATAAAATCTATGGTTGTTAAAACATCAATATTTTCAATAAGGGGTACACTATGCTTTTTAGATTGGGATTCAAAGTATTTTAAAATTTTTCTAATTGCAAAAAAATTATCTAAATATCTTTGTAATGGTCTTCTAGACCACATTTGTCTACATCTAGAATAAAATCTCCCTTTATGTATTTCTTCGTCAGATAAAGTCAAAGTAAAAGATACTATATTATTTTTATTAACCAAATCTTCATTGATAAACCCTGGAACAAGATGTACTCCCTCAACTACAATGCTTATTCCCTCTTTAAGAGCTCTTTCAATAACTGCTTCAATTCCAACACTTACTGTATCAACATGATCTTTAAAACCAGCTAAAATCTCATCAAACTCTGGTGGAGGAGGAACTCTTAAGCCTTCATATGCTGTGAAACTTGATTCATGAATAACTGGAGATAATTCCTTTGAAACAATTTTACGCATTACTTCTCTAATCATATCTGTACTAATCATATTTTTAATACCTAAACGATTAGCTATTTCGAATGCAATTGATGATGTTCCAACACCAGATGATCCACCAATTAAAATAATTAAAGGATCTTGACAAGCCCTAATGTTCCTCCAAGCAATATATTTTTCAGCCATTACAGGATCTTCATCTTCTAAATCTTTTACAATCATTTTTACTAAATTATCAATTGTTATTAATTGAATATTTTGATCTTTTAATTTTTGATGAATGCATGATGCAAAGGCATATGCCTTATTAGGTCCCATTTCAGCCATTGTAAGGGACCTTGAAAGAACTCCTTTTGAAAAAGGTTCCGTGTAAATTTTTCCTCCAACTTCTCCTTGAACCATAATCATAATCATCACTTAGTAAAAACAGTAATTATTCTTATCTTTAATATAAACAGTTGAAATTCTTATCTTTAACAAAATAGTTAAAGTACTCAAAATATATAAAATTCGTTTGAATAAACTAATGAATTGAATTTCATAAGTTTATAACTTAGTCTTCTAAAAAAATTCAATAAAATAGCTTTATTTAATAAAATAACTTTATGAATTCAATAAAATAATTAAGTTAATTAAAAATATATTTAACAATAATATTTAAATTTATATTTAATATTATTAAAATAATTTGTTATTTGATTCTCATATGAAAAAACTAATTTAAAAATTTTAATTTCCAGCAGAAAAAATAAAATTAAATATATAAAAAATCAACAAAAACACAACATATTTTAAAAAAATATAAAAAATATAAAAAATATATTTTAAAATAAGATATATTTATATAATATTAAAACAAATATTTATAATGGCTAGACTGGAGGGTTAGGGGTCCTCTGTAAGCACACACCCCCTCAGGTGCAGTTGAAGTTCAAGGGGCGACTTTGGAATTAAGTTTTGGCCTTAAAAGGCAACATAGAAGCTTCGTCCCATAGGATCAATGGTCATAAGATTCCAACTGGAGGGTTGGAGTAAATTATGTTTATTTTAGGAATGTGTTAGGCCTGGAAAGGAGCAGCTCTACTAATTACAGTTGATGCTTATGGGATAACGGGGTGGAGTTGATTTTTTAAGATCACTAAAATTTATGAACTTTGTCCACCCTTGATACATGCCATTTAAAAAAAAAAAAAAAATGAATAAATAATTAAACTTAAATGAATAAATAATTAAATGATTAAAATATAAGCAATTAACATGATTTTTTAAAGAAAAATTTATATAGGTTAAATTTAAGATTAGATAATATTAGATTAAAATTTCAAATATTTCTATTTTTTAAAATAATTATAATTTTTAAAATATCTATAATTGATTTAATGCAAAAATTATTCATTATGTCGGGATGGCCCAGCCTGGTACGGCGTTGGACTGCTAATCCAATGATCCCTTGGATCACGGGGGTTCAAATCCCCCTCCCGGCGTTTTTACTATTTTATTTATTAATATATTTATATCTTATTTTTTATTAATAAATTAAAGTTTTATACTTCTATTTTTCATTTAAGTTAATATATTTATATTTTTGGATTTTAAATAACTAATTTTAACTTAAATAATTACTTTTAACTAAAATAACTGATTTTAATAGGTGATTCTTTGGGATATTCTAAAGAAAGGTTTGACTTTTTCTCAGATGGAGTTATGGCAATTATAATCACCATTATGGTATTAGAAATTCCCCTAACAAATACATTTAAATTTAATGACTTATTAACTCTTTTACAATCTGTTATCATTTTCTTTGCAAGTTTTATAATTGTTGGATCCTTTTGGAGCAAGCATAACTATGTAGTAAACAATTTAGAAACAGTTAATGGAAAAATAATCTGGAGAAACCACCTATTCTTATTTTTCTTAGCTTTAATTCCTGTTTTTACAAAATGGGTTCTTGAAAACCCTAATGAAATAATCCCAGTTATTTGCTATGATATTCTTTATATTGTTGTTAATTTTTCATTTATTTACCTAACAAGTGGAGTTATAAGTAAAGAAAAATTTCAAAAAATCCATGAAAAGCACTATGAAGAAAGGGAAAAGAAAAGAAATGAAAGATCTATTTTACACCCAATAGTTATGATAATTATTGTCATAATCTTAGGGATTATATCTTTTAGATTTGTTTTAATACCTGAAATTTCAATAGCTTTATTTATAGGATTTCCAATTGTAAGCTCCTTAATAAATCTTTATAAAAAGAAGGATTAGGGAGTTAAGAAATAGAATATTAGGAAATAGAATATTAGAATTGTAATTCCTTATTAAATACTTATAGAACAAGAAGTTTACTGAATTTTTTAAAATGAAAAAAAATGAAAAAGAAGTAAAATCAAAAGCAACTTAAAAAATCAAAGAAACTATATTTTTATAATCCTCTTTAATCCTATAAGTTTTTTTATCAAGCTTTCTGATTATTTATTAAAACAGAAATTAAGAAACTAAAAACCATTAAGTTAAAAATCATTTAATTTAGTTGAAATATATTTTTCATGATCATATTCTTCTCCTAAAGGACAAACATGAGCATTTACAGCTTGAACAATTTCGATTTCATCAACAATTTTTCTTTGAGTATAATGGATTAAATTATGGGCGTCTTTTAAAGAAAGTTTAGGATTGACCTCTACATGTAAAGATATAGTTGCATAAGAGCCAAAATAATTTATCCTCACATTGTGAACCCCACAAACATCATGAATAGAAGATGCTACAAGCTCTATTTCATCTATAATATCTTGAGAAGGTAATTTTCCCATGATGTTATTTAAATTATCTCTTCCAACTTCATATGTTGCCTTAAGGACAAATAAACCAATTAATAAACCTACAAAAGAATCTACAAAGACAAATCCCAAATTTGAAGCAATAACACTGATTAAAATAGCTATACATGAAAAAATATCTGTTTGTTGATGTTTTCCATCGGCAATAATTGCAGGACTGTTAATTTTTTTTCCAGTATTTATTTGAAATCTACTAATAATAATATTAATTATAAGCCCAATTAAAGCCATTACAGCAGCTAAGTAACTTGGGGTTTCAACAAATTTAGAAAATAAGATTTTTTCTAAAGCTTGAGTTAATATCTCATAAGAAATAAAAGCTAAAAATAAAACAATAATAAGACCAGCTATTGCCTCAGCCCTACCATGACCTAAAGGGTGTTCTTCATCAGGAGGTCTTTGAGCTATTTTAAAACCAATAAATGCAATTATAGAAGTAGTAATATCAGATAAAGTATGAGCTCCTTCAGCTATTAAAGCAAAACTCCCAGAAACAATCCCCACTAAAATGTTAAAAGTTGTTAAAAAAATATTTCCAACAATACCTGCTATTGCTGCCTTTGTTCCTTCCTTATTGCGTAGTGGATCATCCATTAAAATAACCTTATTTTTTTACATCTAAGTATATTTAGTAAATCATTAAAAATATTTAAGCAAAAAATTTATCAAAATTTATCAAAATTGAATGTTTTTATATGATTTAAAAGTATTTTATAAATAATTTTAAAAAAAATTAAGAAAAATAAATATTAAAATTTTTAATAATTAAATTAATATATGTTAACTTAAGATAAATAAAATTTACTTATTAATGAAAAATATTTAAAAAAAAATAATAAAAAAAGAAATAAAAATATTTTTAAAAATATTAATTATGTTATGATATTAATACAATTTTCAATAATAATTTTAACATGATTTTTATATGATTTTAAGAATAATTTTAAAAATAATTTAAATATAACTTTAATATGATTTTAATGTAATTTTAATAATAATTTAAATATAATTTTAAATATAACTTTTATAAATTACTAGAACTGGAGAAAATTGAATTATGATTGGAAAAGCAATAGCTAAAGAATTAAATATAAAAGATTGGCAAAGTGAAGCAGCCATTAAGCTTATTGATGAAGGAAATACAATTCCATTTATAAGTAGATATAGAAAAGAAGCTACTGGTTCTTTAAGTGATGAAATATTAAGAAAATTTGAAAAAAAGTTAATTTATTTAAGAAATCTTGAAGAGAAAAAAGAACAAGTCTTAAAATCAATAGAAAACCAAGGAAAATTAACAGAGAAAATAACAGAATCCATTAAAAAAGCTAAGACCTTAATAGAATTAGAAGATATTTACAGACCATTTAAGCCAAAAAAAAGAACAAAAGCAACAATAGCTAAGGAAAAAGGTCTTGAAGAATTAGCGAATATAATTTTAGAGCAAAAAATTAAAATTCCTATTGAAAAAGTAGCTGAAAAATTCATATCTCCTGAAAAAGAAGTTTTCACAATAGAAGAAGCTATTAATGGAGCGCAAAATATAATAGCTGAGATTGTATCAGATAATGGAGAATTTAGACAAGGAATAAGGAAAATCACTTACCAGTTAGGAAACATTGAAATTAAGGCAAAAAATAAAGATTTAGTATCTAAATATGAAATGTATTATGATTACAGCGAAAAAATATCATCAATAGCTCATCACAGAGTTTTAGCCATTAACCGTGGAGATAAAGAAGATTTTCTTAATGTAAAAATAGCTGCACCTATTGAAAAAATCATTAATTATTTAAATGTTAATACATTAATTAATCATCAAAGAAATAAAAATACTAAAATTCCAATTTACAATGAATTTACAAGAGAAACAATTGAGAAAGCCATTTTAGATTCTTATAAGCGATTAATAGCTCCAGCTGTTGAGCGAGAGATAAGAAACTTTTTATTTGAAAAAGCTGAAGAAAAATCAATACTTGTATTTTCTAAAAATCTTGAACAAATTCTTATGGAAGGACCTATTAGAGAAAAGACAGTTTTAGGATGGGATCCAGGATTTAAAAATGGTTGTAAACTCGCAGTTGTAAATAAATTTGGAGAGGTCTTAGATACTGATGTAATCTATCCAAATGAGCCACAAAATAAAATAACTGAGGCAAAAAAAATTGTTTCAAAATTAATAAAAGAATATAATGTAGATTTAATATCTTTAGGAAATGGAACAGCTTCAAGAGAATCAGAAGAGATTATTGCTGAGATTATTAAAGGAAAAGAACTTGAATATGTTATTGTAAGCGAATCTGGTGCATCTATTTATTCTGCAAGTGAATTGGGAAGCTCTGAGTTTCCAAATATGTCTGTTGAAACTCGTAGTGCAGTTTCAATAGCTAGACGATTACAAGACCCACTTTCAGAGCTTGTAAAAATTGACCCTAAGTCTATTGGTGTAGGACAATATCAACATGATATGAATCAAAAACTTCTTGATGAATCATTAAAAAGCGTGGTTGAAAAGACAGTTAATAACGTAGGTGTTGATTTAAATACTGCATCAATATCTCTTTTAAAATTTGTATCAGGAATAAGTGAAAAGTTGGCAAAGAATATTGTTGATTATAGAAAGGAAAATGGAATTTATACTAGTCGAAAAGAACTTTTAAATGTAAAAAAACTTGGAAAAAAGACATATCAACAATGTGCAGGATTTTTAAAAGTTCATGGTTCTGATAATTTTCTTGATTTAACCACGGTTCATCCTGAATCCTATGAAAAAACCAAAAAATTAATAAATATATTAGGTTATAATATAGATGATTTTAAAGCAACAGAAGAAGATTTAAAGAAAATTAACTTTAATAAATTAAAATTATTAAAAGATAAAGAATTTAAAGAATTATCTGAAAAACTAGCTATTGGAGAACCAACTCTTAAAGACATTGTAGCTGAACTTAAAAAGCCAGGAAGAGACCCAAGAGAAGACATGTCAGGACCAATACTTAGAAAAGATGCTTTAACTATTGAAGATCTTGAAGAAGGTATGATTTTAGAAGGAACAGTACGAAATATTGTTGATTTTGGTGCATTTGTAGACATTGGAGTCCATCAAGAAGGACTGGTTCATATATCTAAAATGGTTGAAAATAAGTTTGTAAAACACCCATTAAATATTGTGAGTGTTGGAGAAATTGTTAAAGTAAAAGTTCTAGAGGTTGATATTTCAAGAAATAGAATTCAGCTGACTATGGTTATTTAAATTGCTTTAAGGGTAATTTTAAGGAAAAAAAGCTTAATAAATTAATAAATAATAAAATATTCTAGTTAAAAAATATTTTAAAAATCATTGGATTTTAAAAAATCTATTATATTAAAATGTTTTATTCCATTTTGGGAAAAATCTACTTCATCCATAGTTATAATAATCTTTTCATGATTATCTTTGATTTTCAATAAAGAGTTAAATTCTCTCTCAATTGTTTTTCTACTGGCAAGTAGATAGGATACCTGAACATATACAGTTTTTTTATAAGTTTTACATATAAAATCTACTTCCCAGCCATTTAATTTTCCTACATATATTTCATATCCTCTTCTTAAAAATTCCATATAAACTATATTTTCTAGTATTTGACCTATTTTTTTAATATTTTTTCCTGCTATTGTCTCATTAAATCCATGATCTGTAAAATAGTATTTTTCATTGATTTTTAATATTTTTTTTCCAATTAAATCTTCTCTTTGCACTTTATGTATTAAACAGGCATCTTGAAGATAAATTAAGTAGTTGTAGATAGTATCTCGTGAAACTATTCTATTTTCATTTTTGAAATACTTTGAAATACTTTCTGCAGAAAATGTTTGACCTATATTGTCCATTAAAAATTTAATTAATTTATCAAATAAATCTACTTCTCGAATATTATTTCTATATACAATGTCTTTTAGAATAATAGAGTTGTATAAGTCTCTTAAGTAATCTATTTTTTCATTTTGATTTAGTTGAATTATTAAAGGCATACCTCCATATTTTAAATATTCCATGAAAACTTTTCTATCATCTTTATCTTTATTTAGCTTTAATATTTCTTTAAAAGAGAATGGATAAATTTTTACTTCAATATATCTACCAGCTATAAATGTAGCTAATTCTCCAGAAAGTAAATTAGCATTAGATCCCGTTATAAATATTTCTACATCCAAATCAATTCTATAGCTATTTATTGATTTTTCCCAGTCTTTAACATTTTGTACTTCATCAAAAAATAGATATACTCTTCCTTTCAACCCATGAGTTAAATTTTCAATTAATTTGTTTAATTTAGTTGAAGAGTTAATATCTGAGTGCTTTGCAGATTCAAAATTAATTAAAATTATGTTATCTTTATTGATTCCTTTTTCTATTAACTCTTCAATAATTAAATATAAAATAGAAGATTTTCCACATCTTCTAATTCCAGTTAAAACCTTTATAATATCCTTACCTATTGAAGATCTAATTTTTTTCAAATATAATTCTCTTTTAATCATCTTAATCAAACATTATTATTTTAAAAGTTTCATTTATAACTGTTGTTTTCATAAAAATTAGAAAAGTTACATTTATATATGATTATTTTTAAAAAATTCTAAAAGTTACATGTATAAATGTATTTTTTATAGTATATAAAATTTTATTAAATTTTTAAAAAATAGATTTGGAAAAATGACTAAAAAATAAAATATAATTTATACTGGAAAGTTTAAAAATAAGTTATAAAATAATTATAATCTAGTTTTACACTGATAAAACTGCATAGGCACATATATAAGCAATTAATAAATCATTATTTTTATTAAAAACATATATTCTCAGATATTTTTTCTAAAGTACCTCTAAATTACAGTTTAATCTTACTAGAATTATTATATTATTCTCCTCTTAAATAATTATAAAATCTCCGTGTAATGGATACGAATATTATTAAACAAACAAATCTTAGTATAAGATTATCAGAAAAGTGAAAGCCTGGAAAAAAACTTACAACAACAGTGGCAAGCACAACAACTAAAGCAATAAAGAAAATCACAGAAAGCAAAAAAGCTAAACCTTTACCTAAATTCAATTAAATCACCAACCATTAAATAAAATTTATTTATTTATTTATTTAAATAATTTAAAAATTCTAAAATATAAATTTAAATGAAAAAAATCACCTAACCACATTAAAAGTTGATCAATGTCAGCATGGATAAGCTTATAAAAAGTCTTAAAAGCAATTACAACATCATCCTCAACCATTCGATCACGATTGTGGTTAACAGCATTACAGGCTACTAAAAATGTTAAAATAAAACGATTAGCAGAGATGTTCTTAGCAAACTGCGAAGAAAAAAATTCTGCAATAATATAGCTCACCATATGTGTATGTAGAGAAAACGCTTTCTCAAACAATTTATTTGCCTTTTTATCCCATTTAACCACTTTTAAATTTCTAAAAAAGTTTTCAGTAATTGGATTAAAGTCAATATTCTGATCAAAATCAAACCCTATAGACATGACTTTTTCTGTTAAATAAAATCCAATTTCAAGGCTAATTTCTTCAATATTTTTTTCATTGATAAAATATGGAAGCAAAATGTAAAAATTGATTCAAAATGTTCAAATACAATTGTATCCCCCCATAAGTTTGGAAAATAGAAAAGTTTAATTTTAGATTTTTTCAAAAGCATAGCATTATCAACTAAGTGAAAGTTTTTTTTCAAAAAATTAGAGTCAAAATTATATTTATTAGAGTTTACAATATTATCTGCAAAAATAGAAACATTTTTCGTATATTTGTTGAAGAATTCTGATTCATATAAATCCAAAGTTTGTTTCAAAATATCCTCTAAACCATTAACCTCAGAAAAACTATTTAAAATATCACTCATGTTTTTTTCTTCTCTTTCCATCTCTTTTTCCATATCATATTCTACTGAAACCATAAAAATCTCTCCTTTATACCATTTTTAAAATACTCTTAGGTTTATTATATTCAGTACCAAGGGTATTTTCCTATTATTATACATTTTATTTGCAATTCCTGAAACAGTCTTTTTAGCAGTATTATGCATTAGTTACAGTATTTTTAACCATATTATAAGATTTAATTAAATAACAGCCATTCTTAAATAAAATTTATTCAAATAGTCTGAAAACTTCGTGATAACATTTGAACAAAAAATCAGATCATATTGAAAGTTGATTAATGTCAGCATGGATAAGCTTATAGAAAGTCTTAAAAGCAATTACAACATCGTCCTCAATCATTCGATCACGACCATGTTTAACAGCATTACAGGCAACTAAAAATGTTAAAGCAAAATAATTACCCGATTGATTGTATAGAAAAATTTTCGAAAATGACCCTCCTAATATATATATATATATATATATATATATATATATATATTATAACATCAGAATGCATGTCATATATCTTATCAAAAAGTTTATTTGCATTTTTATCCCATTTTAGTTTTTTTAAAGAGTGGAAAAAGCTTTTATCAGTGTGGTCAAATGTTGAATCTTTATCAAAGTCTAATAGCAGGTAGATTAGTTTTTCTATGAAAAGGAATTTTTTTTCTTCGGAAATTTTGTCTTTATTTGCTTTCATTTTCATTAAAACTGTGTAGAAAGAGGTTAGTGCTCCGAAATGTTCAAAGACGATAGTGTCGCCCCATAGAGATGGAACATAAAGTAATTTGATTTTGGATTTTTTTAAAATTGAAGCATTTTGTAATAGCAAGAATTTTTCTTTAAATTCATCAGCAGTAAAATTAGAAGCAAGAAAATCTTTATTATACTGATTCATGTAATTTTCCATGTTTTTAGTCAAATTAATAAAAGCCTCAGAATCATATAATTCTAAAGTTGCATTTAAAATTTCTTCTAAGCCATCAACATATTTAAAATTCTTTAAAATCTTATCAAAATTTTCATGTTGAAGTTCCATCTCAATATCTATATCATACTTCATATATATCACTTTACAATTTAATTAAACTTGTAAATTTCTTATAACCCTTAATAATAAGATTTTTGCTTTTATTATACACACTTTTGACACCATTATAAACCTTATTAAAAGCATTTTTACTTTTATTATACAAACTTTTGCCATCATTATAAATATTAACCAATCTATCATTATTAACATTAAAAATAGCTTTAAAACTAATAACAGCCATTCTTAAATAAAAATTTATTTAACTCACCTAAAAACTTTGTGGTAACAGTTTAATAAAAAAAATCAGCTATCATATTGAAATTTGATCAATATCAGCATGGATAAGCTTATAAAAGGTCTTAAAAGCAATTATAACATCGTCCTCAATCATTCGATCGCGATCATGTTTAACAGCATTACAGGCAACTAAAAATGTTAAAGCAAAAAGATTACCAGAATAATTGTACATGAAAATATTCGAAAATGTCCATTCTAATGTATATTTTATAACATCTGAATGCATGTAGTATATCTTATCAAAAAGTTTTTTTGCATTTTTATCCCATTTTAATTTTTTTAAAGAGTGGAAAAAATTTTTATCAGCATGATTAAAGGTTAAATCTTTATCAAAGTCCAGTAACAAGTACATTAATTTTTCAATAAAAAAAAAACTTTTTTTCTTCAGAAATTTTATCTCCATTTGCCTTCATTTTCATCAAAACAGTGTAAAAAGAAGTTAACGATTGGAAGTGTTCAAAGACGATAGTATCTCCCCATAAAGATGGAGCATAAAGTAACTGAATTTTAGACTTTTTCAAAATAGAAGCATCTTGTAGTAACAAGAATTTTTCTTTCAAGTCCTCAGCAGTTAGGTTAGAAGTAAGAAACTCTTTGTTGTACTGGTTCATGTAATTTTCCATGTTTTTAGTCAAATCTATAAAAGATTCAGAATCATATAATTCCAAAGTTTCATTTAAAATCTCTTCTAAGCCATCAACATATTCAAAATTCTTTAAAATCTTATCAAAATTTTCATGTTGAAGTTCCATCTCAATATCTATATCATACTTCATATATATCACTTTACAATTTAAATAAACTTCTAATTCCATTATAAACATTACTAATGGCATTTTTACTTTTATTATACAAACTTTTGACACCATTATAAACCTTATTAAAAGCATTTTTACTTTTATTATACAAACTTTTACCACCATTATAAACCTTATTTCTAATTCTTGAAAATGTCTTCTTAGCTCCATTATAGGTATTAACTAAAGCATTATAAGATTTTTGAGTTATGGCTTTAATAGTATTAGCTGTTTTCTTAACAACACTTTTCACAATATTCACAATGACATTTTTAGCATTGACTACAGCCTTTTTAGCCTGGTTAGCTAAATATGAAATATTAGCTGGTCCATCAGTAATAAACTTAGAAATAGCTTTTAAATTAAGATTATTAGTCAAGTAACTAGAAGTGCCTTTTATAAAATGTTGTAAATCAGACAAAGGAGTAATATCTTTAAAAGCTTTATGAACATAGGAATTAATAGTTTTCACAAAAGCACCAAAACCCTCAGTAGCAATCTTAAGAATCTCACCCAAAATCTTAGTCCTTGCCTAAACTAATTAAATCACAACCATTCTTAAATAAAATCTATTTAAATAATCTGAAAATTTCGTGATAACATTTGAACAAAAATTAGGTGTCATATTGAAAGTTGATCAATATCCGCATGAATAAGTTTATAAAAAGTTTTAAAAGCAATTACAACATCATCCTCAATCATTCGATTACGATCATGCTTAACAGCATTACAAGCAGATAAAAATATTAAAGTAAAACGATTACCAGTAAAATTGTACTCATAAATATTCGACAATGATCCTCCCAATATATATCGTATAACCTCAGAATGAATATAATATACTTTATCAAAAAGTTTTTTTGCATTTTTATCCCATTTTAATTTTTTTAAAGAATGAAAAAACTTTTCATCAATATAATCAAAAACTAATTTTTTATCAAAATCAAATAGCAAATACATTAGTTTTTCTATAAAAAGAAACTTTTTTTCTTCAGAAATTTTATCTTTATTTGCCTTCATTTTCATTAAAACTGTGTAGAAAGAGATTAGTGCTCCGAAATGCTCAAATATTATAGTATCGCCCCATAAAGATGGAACATAAAGTAACTGAATTTTAGATTTTTTCAAAATCGAAGCATCTTGTAGTAACAAGAATTTTTCTTTCAAATCCTCAGCAGTTAAATTCAAAGTAAGAAAATCTTTATTATACTGATTCATATAATTTTCCATATTTTTAGTCAAATCAATAAAAGATTCAGAATCATACAATTCTAAAGTCGCATTTAAAATCTCCTCTAAACTATCAACATATCCAAAATTTTTCAAAATCTTATCAACATCTTTATGTTGAAATTCTATTTCAATATCATATTTCATACATATCACTTTATCGTTTAAATAAACTTCTAATTCCATTATAAACATTACTAATGGTATTTTTACTTTTATTATGCAAACTTTTGACACCATTATAAACCTTATTAAAAGCATTTTTACTTTTACCATACAAACTTTTGACACCATTATGAATATTATTTCTAATTCTTGAAAATGTCTTTTTAGCACCATTATAGGCATTAGTTACAGTATTATAAGATTTTTGAGTTATGGCTTTAATAGTATTAGCTGTTTTCTTAACAACATTTTTCACAGTATTCACAATGCCATTTTTAGCATTGACTACAGCCTTTTTAGCCTGGTTAGCTAAATATGAAATATTAGCTGGTCCATCAGTAATAAACTTAGAAATAGCTTTTAAATTAAGATTATTGGTCAAATAACTAGAAGTGCCTTTTATAAAATGTTGTAAATTAGATAAAGGAGTAATATCTTTAAAAGCTTTATGAACATATGAGTTAATAGTTTTCACAAAAGCACCAAAACCCTCAGTAGCAATCTTAAAAACCTCACCAAAAATCTTAATCCTTACCTAAACTAATTAAATCACAACCATTCTTAAATAAAATTTATTTAAATAGTCTAAAAGATTCTTGGTAACAGCTTAACAAAAAAATCAGTTATTATATTGAAATTTGATCAATGTCAGCATGAATAAGTTTATAAAAAGTCTTAAAAGCAAGTACAACATCGTCCTCAACCATTCGATCACGATCGTGCTTAACAGCATTACAGGCAACTAAAAATGTTAAAGAAAAACGATTACCAGAATAATTGTACTGAAAAATATTCGAAAATATCCCCTCCAATATATATTTCATAACCTCAGAATGCATATCATATATCTTATCAAAAAGTTTATTTGCATTTTTGTCCCATTTTAATTTTTTTAAAGAATGGAAAAACTTTTTATCGGCATGTTCAAAGGTTGAATCTTTATCAAAGTCCAATAGTAGGTGCATTAGTTTTTCGATGAAAAGAAATTTTTTTTCTTCAGAAATTTTGTCTTCATTTGCTTTCATTTTCATTAAAACTGTGTAAAAGGAAGTTAATGCTCTGAAATGCTCAAAAACAATTGTATCTCCCCATAAAGATGGAACATAAAGTAACTGAATTTTGGATTTTTTTAAAATCGAAGCATTTTGTAATATCAAGAATTTTTCTTTTAAGTCCTCAGCAGTTAGGTTCGAAGTAAGGAAATCTTTGTTGTACTGGTTCATGTAATTTTCCATGTTTTTAGTTAAATCTATAAAAGTCTCAGAATCATATAATTCTAAAGTCGCTTTTAAAATTTCTTCTAATCCATCAACATATTCAAAATTCTTTAAAATCTTATCAAAATTTTCATGTTGAAGTTCCATCTCAATATCTATATCATACTTCAGAGAATTTCTATAAACTCCAATAAAAATATTTTTTTATTATTTGTGTTTTTTTTACGAATTTATTTTATTTGTGTGCTCTTTAAATTGGCATAGAAAGGTTTATATATGATAATATACATATTTAATAGTATGTATAACTTGAATAATTATTTTATAAATAAACAGTATGCAAAAGTTGAAGAATTAGGTGATCGTTTGGCTGATATTGATCCACTTATTGATTGGGAAGTTTTTAGACCTATTATTAAAAGTATGTATGATAATCAGTCTGAAAAAGGTGGTAGACCTAATAATGATGAAATTGTTATGTTAAAAATGTTGGTTTTACAAACTTGGTATGGTTTATCTGATTTTGAAGCTCAAAAGCAAGCAAATGATAGAATTTCTTTTTTAAAGTTTTTAGGATTTCCAGACAAGGTTCCTGATCAATCAACAATTTGGTTATTTCGAGAAAAAATGATTGAAAATAAAATTGACGATGCTATATGGGAAGAATTACAAAAACAATTAGACGAAAAAGGATTTAAAATCAAAAAAGGTGCAATTCAAGATGCAACATTCATTACAACCGATCCTGGACATCAAAAAGCAGATGAACCACGAGGAGAACAAGCTAAAACTCGTAGAAGTAAAGATGGTGCATGGACGAAAAAAGGCGAAAAATCATTTTTTGGATTTAAACTACACACAAAAGTAGATATGGAACACCAATTTATCAGAAAAATTGAAACAACAGCTGCAAATGTCCATGACTCACAAATAGACTTAATAGACAAAGGAGAAGTAGGATATAAAGATAAAGGATACTTTGGAGTAAAATCTAAAGGCTATGATGCAACCATGGACAAAGCAACTAGAAACAACCCCCTATCCATCCGCCAAAAACTAAGAAACAAAAGAATAGCCCGTAAAAGATCACCAGGAGAAAGACCATATGCCGTAATCAAAAACATATTCCACAATGCACACTTAAAAGTCACAACACTACCCAGAATAGCTGTAAAAAATATGCTCTCATGTTTTTCTTACAACCTACAACAATTACACACCATAAAAAAACAAAATACCACCCATTAGCGATAGCTATGAAAATTTAACTAAAAAAAGACAAAAAAACCAATAAAAAAAAGACAAAAACCTTGCAATTTAAAAAAATCCCCATAAAAATACAATTTTAAAAAAAAATAAAAAAATTAATTAAAAAAAAAACAGAAAAAAGTAGGTTAATAGAAAATCTCAATAGAATTAACATTATCCTCTGTTTTAGCATAAATATACATTAAAGATGGTCTCCCATCAGATTCAATAAAATTAATATGTCAATAATATTTATCTTCTTTCTTAACTAAAACTGCACTGATATTTAATATTTAATGCCTGATTTTTTAAACTGGATATAGCTATGTTAATAGCTTTTTCTTTGCTTATTAAATTAGATTTCTTAATTTTTGAATGTTCTGAATTAATTTTAATAGGACTGTCTTTTTTGATGTTGGTACTCGAATTATTTTCAGTAGTGTTATTTAATTTATTAGTTATGTTTTTAGTAACAACAGTAGTAGTGTTATTAGTATCATTACTTACATCTTTCTGAATAATTCATTATATCTCCCTACCATTAAATAGATTTTGAGGTCGGTCAAAAATATCTTTTTAAGAATAAAATTTCTTTATTTTTATATTAAATCATTTTCATGAAAACTTTGATTTATAACTTTAGATTTTTAGCCGATCCTCATTTTATAAAAAAAAATAAAATTAGTTAGTATTTCTTTTTACCTTATTCTTAAAACCTTTTATACATAATCTATGTTTTGAATCTTTTCCTTTAGTCTTACCTAATTTATTTTTAGTTATACTATTGTTATCACCACTCACCTTAATTCCACGAATTTTAACACTATTTAAAGTTATAATATTTTTATCTCCCCTTAAACTAATACCATGAATTTTATTCTTATTCAAAGTATTGCGAGTTATAATGTTTTTATCTCCCCAAACTTTAATACCATTTTGTTTATTTCCATTGGCAGTATTTCTGCCTAAATAATTAGAAATGCCCATAATACTAAATCCAAAATTCTTAGATTTCACTTTATTATAAATTATTGAATTCTTATTTCCACTCACAGATACTCCAACTTTAACACCAGAAATTATAGATTTTTCTAAAAGGTTTCTAGACCCTTTTATAATAACTCCATAATTTTTAGCTTTAATAGTATTTTTTTCTAATAAATTATAATTCCCCTTTAGAGAAACACCATTGAGAAATCCCGAAATTGTATTTTTTGTAAAATTATTATAATTCCCACTTATCTTAACTCCATAATTTTCATTATTACTACCAGTTATTCTATTATTCTTTACAATATTAAATGAGGATACAATTTCAATACCCGTATGCTTATTATTATTTATATTGTTATTTGAGAATGTAGTTTTATCTGCTCCAATATATACTCCTATTGAATTGTTATTTAACCTATTAGTAATTATAGTATTGTTATAAGCTAGTACATTAATACCATATCCCTTTGAAGTAGTAATTGTATTATTTTTAATTTTATTATTGATTCCTCCAATCGAAATTCCATTAGTTTTAGAGTTAGAAATATTATTATTTTCAATCTTAGTATTTTCACCCCAAGTATTAATTCCTTCAACATTATCCCAAATAAAATTCCAAATAATATTATTGCTAAAACCAGAACCAATATAAACACCAATAGAATTATTTTTAACTAAATTATTAAATACTTCAGTCCTATTAACATTAGACAAAATAATACCCTCATACCTATTTCCAACAATATTATTATATCTTATATTAGAATTAAAAACATCAATTAAAACTAGACCCTCACCAACATTACTAAACACATCATTTACCTCTATGGTCAAATTTTTTGACCCACTACCAAATATCCCACTACCAATATTAGAAGTTATATCATTATATCTCAACCAAGCATCATCACAATCAAATAATAAAATCCCACCATCATTATTCCCAAACACTAAATTAGTCCAAACAACACTTCTAAGTGAATCAATAAGATAAACACCAAATCCATTATTTTTACTTATATTATTGTTTCCAATAGAAACATCAGATTCACTAACAAATATGCCATTGCCTTCATTATTAGTTATATTATTAGAACTTATGCTAATATTATTCGATGAATAAATATTAATACCATTATTTAGATTAGACCTAATAGTATTAAATACCATGGAAGTGTAATTGAAAGTATTTATTTCAATAGATTCCAAATTATTTTTTATAATATTATTAACAATTCCAACATAATAAGAAGCATGACCCATGTAACTATTATTCAATATGTTAGTGCTGTTCCAAGTAATTTCATTATTAATATCATTGTTTAAATAAATTGCAGTTCCTAAATTATTTTCTATAATGTTTGAACGTATGAGAAGAAGTGTTGAATAAAATGCAGATATTCCTCCATTATTATTTGTGATTTTATTGTCTGTCATTATTATATTTTTATCATAGTTTAAAAATATTCCTGTTTCATGGTTATTAGTAATATTATTATCTGTGATATAAATAATATCTGAAGAATCAGCATATATGCCATAATTATTAGAGCTTATATTATTATCGTTAATAGATATATTTTCAACATTATTTAATGAAATACCATCATTTATATTGCTACTAGCATGATTATTAGTAATTTTAACTTTTCGAGAGTAATCTGTTGATATTCCATTATTCTTGTTCTTTTTTACTTTGTTTTTATTTATTTTGGTATCATTAGAATCAGATACTGAAATACCATTGTTATCGTTACTGTCAATAGTATTACTTTCTATATTAACATTACTACTTGTAGAAACACTAACTCCATCTCCACCATTATTAGAAATAATATTGTTCTTAAGTTCAATATTTTTAGACTCACTTAAATAAATTCCATCTCCTTCATTATCACTAATTTCATTATTATCAACAGTTATAGTATCAGATGAATCTATAGAAACACCATCACCACTATTATTATTTATACTATTATCATTGATTTTGGTATTGTTAGATTCAGTTAAATACACACCATTACTGACATTTTTAATGTTATTTCCTGAAATGTTAGTATTATTAGCTGAAGATATAGATATACCATCCCCATCACTATCTAAAACACTATTATTAGTTATAGTTGTATTATTTGTAGATCGAATATCAATAGAAAACTCACTATTCTTCAAAGTATTATTATTAATATTAATGTTACTATATCCATCAGAATAAATGCCAGTTATATACTCACTGATTGTAAAACCAATTATCCCAACATTATCACTTAAAATGTTAAATGCATAATCATTAAAATCATCAATAGACCCTACAAGCTTAACACCAACATCACAAGTAATAGTGATAGCATGAGTAATATCTAAACCAATACTATCATACAAACCACTACCTAATTTATCAAAATGCAAACCAGTGATATCTCCTTTAGTATCAATCAAATCCTGAATATCATCAAGAGTTGAAGTCTCATTAACATGATAAATCACAGCACTAACACTAGATAAAGAACAAACTATTAATACAAAAATAGATAGGAACACTAGCAAATTCTTATAAACATTTTTCATAATTTCGCCTTTTAATTTCATTATATATTATCTTTAAATTATATTCAATAAATTAACTTGTATTGATATAATATTTATTATAAACTCCAAATTGTGAC
The DNA here is from genome assembly GCF_001639295.1 of Methanobrevibacter curvatus. Lineage (GTDB taxonomy): Archaea > Methanobacteriota > Methanobacteria > Methanobacteriales > Methanobacteriaceae > Methanoflexus > Methanoflexus curvatus. The sequence continues at coordinate 37,098 of NZ_LWMV01000213.1, forward strand.
ATTTTGACCATTTATAAATACTTTTTGAGCTAATGCATACCAACATCCATCAATAAACTCCAATTTAGCGGAACCACAATTAAAAGAGTCTAAATAACTGCCTATTACTATTTCCGAAGTACACCACTCATAATTTATCCAATGATATCCTAATTTTTTTCCATCTCCATCAGTTGTTTGACCACACCACCAATAATCTATATGGTCTTTAATATATTCATCATTATTAACAATTATATACACAATATTTCCATTAAAGGTTATTGTTTTAGGCAATATCATGTATGCATAAGTCCAGGCATGTCCTTCAGTACCATTAAGTCCTTCACGCTGGTTTGCCTTGTACTTTGCAGGTATATTTAAAGCACGCAACAAAGCAACTACTAAATGAGCTTGATCATTACAATTACCTTTTTTAACACTGAGAGTTTCAACCGCACCATATTTTGTGTCACCATACAGTTCATACTCAATGTTATTATGCACCCAAGACAACACAGCATTAGCTAAGTTAGCATCGGTCTTGTTAGTAACATTATTTTTAATTGCATTAGCAAGGCTAATAATAGCACTATTCTTAGAATCACAAAATTCAGATGGAAGGATATACATAGACCAATCATCCCTCAATTTTCTAGCTTGAATATCTAAATAGCTTTGTCCATTAGATTTAGTTGACTTAATAAGTTTTCCATCTTTATTATATGTATTAACTGTTTTAGTAGCCAAATAATATTTATAGGTGCGATTTTCCTGATAATACCATTTATAATCCTCTTTAAGCTTTGAAGTTGAAAGTTCAACCCATTTATATGTATCATTAACTAATATAATTTTTGAACTTTCAACAGTCATAAATGGTTGAGTATATACTTGTAAAGTTTTAGGATCATCATTAACAAGTCTATGATAAGATATCCATGATGTAACATTCACCGATTTACTTTGCATATACTTTGCATATACTTTCGAAGTTGTCTTCTTATTAGTATCTACTATTAAATTTGTCCATTTAGTTTCCACTTTATTACCATTTTCCCATGTTATTTCTGTCACAGGATCATGTGCTTGAACCTTTTTATTATTAACCACTTTATAAACACTATTCGCTATTGTGTTTAATTTTGTCTTCTGTTTTTTAGTGATCTTTTTACTAGAATAATATGTTTTAATATTTTTCTTAATACCATTGACTTTTGATAAAAGATTAGATTTCTCTTCATCAGTGGAGAAAACTAACTTATTTGTTGCTGTTTTATTTACAATTTTTAGACTTGTTTTAACTGTATTGTAGTAATCTACTTTTTTATTTTTAAGTATGGTATTTATATTTTTTGCTATTTCTTTTAATCCTTTATCCTTTTTCCATTTAGTTTTTGCAATTTTTTTATTAATAGTTTTCAAATCCTTTTTTAATTGAGATATTTTTTGTTGTGTGAGAGATTTTGGTCTAGTTTTTTTCTTTAATTCCACTAATTCTTTTTGTAATGAATTTTTTGTAATCTTAACCTTATTAGTTGAATTCACTACCCCTCCATTATTATTAGAACTACTAACAACAACTTTAACATTAGAAGGTGTTGAAAAACCTGAAGTGGATATTTTAAAAACAGCTATTCCACTAGAATTTGTCTTAGCAGTGACCATTTTATTATTGATCTTTAAACTTATAGTTTTCCCTGAAGCTGTGCTTGATAAGGCATACCTATTACCATTAATATTTACATTATTATTTTTTGTGTATATAGAATTTAGCAAATTATCTCCACTTTTCAAAGAGGAATAAACAATTAATTTATCTCCTTTAATAACATAGCTAGGAGCTTTAAGCGAAACAGAGAAAATTTTAGCTTTGTTACTAAGTAAGCTCATCTTATTTAAACTTAAAGTACCAACATTATAAATACCACTCCCATAAATAGCAGTATTTCCAGTAACACTTCCACCACTAATGTTCAAATTGCTAGTAGAATAGATAGCTCCGCCATTAGCACTGACTTTGTTATTAGCTAGATTAGTTGAAGAGATAGTTAAAGGAGAACTTGTATAAATTGCTCCACCATTTTTTGCAGAATTACTAATGAATTTAGAACTTCCAGTTATAGTAGACAGAGAACTACCATATAAAAGTATTGCACCGCCATTACCTTTTGCAGTGTTTTTATTAAAAGAGCTAGAACTCATAGAAAGATTGTTGGTTGAATAAATTGCTCCACCGTCAGTAGCTGTGTTTGTGGTAAATGAAGAGCTTATAATCCCCATTTGATTTGTACTATATATAGCTCCGCCATTTTTAGCAGAATTGTTATTAAAATTAGAATTACTAATATCCAAGGTATTTATTGAGTAAATAGCTCCACCACTGCCAGTTGCAAGATTATCATTAAAATTAGCTGAAACAATACTTAATACACCATTAGAGTAAATCGTACCACCGTTAACACCACTGTTAGATGAAAAATTTGAATTATTTACTATTTTAGTTGCTCCTCCATTGACATATAATGCTCCACCATTTGATATGGCATTATTTTTGCTAAATATGGAGTTAAAAATATTTAAATCCTTAAGAGCATATATAGATCCACCATTGTTTGCATTATTTGAGGCAAAATTAGATTTAGAAGAAATGCTTATTTGACCATTTGCATAAATTGCTCCGCCAGAGGTGGTAGCAGTGTTTTGAGTAAAATTAGCTGCATTAATTTGTAAATTACTTAAAGAATAGATTCCTCCTCCATCTATTGCAGAATTATTTTTAAATGTAGAGTCATTTAGATATTTAATTGGAATTCTAGTATAAATTGCTCCACCCATATTTGTGGCAGTATTTGAGTCAAAAACCAAGTTTTTTAAGATGATTATTTTGTTATCATTAATGGTTCTGTTGTATATTCCTACTGCTCCGCCGTTGTTTGCTTTGTTGGAGGTGAAGTTAGAGTTTAATATTGTGGCTGATCCGTTTAATATAAATATTATTCCTACGTTGCTTGCATTGTTTTGATTAAATAGGGAGTCGCTAATAGTTGCTTCAGAGTCAGAGATTCTGATTGCTCCACCCATATTTGCACTGTTGTTAATGAATTTGCAGTTTATGATTTTGGTTCCTGTTCCATTGGCTATGGAAATGGCTCCTCCGTCATTTAGGGCGAAATTGTTAGTAAATGTTGAGTCTGTGATTGTTAAATTTGTTGTACCCGATCTTATTGCTCCTCCTTGAACAAAATTATCTGTGCTTGCTTGTATTCCTTGATTATTGTTGAAAATGGAATTTTTTATTATAGAGTTAGATGCTTGAGGGTATATGAAAATGGCTGCTCCACTTTCTCCAGTATTATTTAAAAATGTACAGTTGTCAACAGTTATTTTAGCATAGGTAGTGATAGCTGTTCCGCCTAAAGTGTTGCCATTTCCGTTGATAAATTTAATGTATTTAAATGTGATGTTGTTTGCATTAACCCATGCGATTCTACTGATATTTTCTCCAGATAAAGTTGCAGGATTAGTAGCAGAAGCACCAGTAAAAGTTAAATTTTCCTTAGTTATTCTAATTACCGAACCATTACTTTTAAAAGTATTTGAGCCTAATTGAATAACATCTCCAGAACTAGCAGTATTAATAATATTATTTATATCTCCAAAAGAATCTCCACTAACAGCAATATTACCTGCTGAAGCTGCAGAGAAAGAAAGGGAAAGCAGGAATACTAAAATCAAAAGAAAAATTCCAGCTCTCAGCCCTATCCCACTGTGTACGAATTTCCGTGTGTTAAAATTAATTAAATCCATATAAATCACTTATATAATGTTTGTATAAAAAAATAGCTGAAAAAAAATATAATCAAGCAAAAATAAAAAAATGAAAATAAAAAAACAAAAAAGTTGTTTTCAGCTAATATAATAAATTTCATTTTCATATATAAACAATTTCCTAAACAAATCAAATAGAAAAAAATATAACAATAAAAAAATAAATATAATAATTTATAATGAAAAAGCAAAACATGGGCAAAAAATGAAAACAAACAGAATTTTTTATCTAAAAAAAAAGAGAAAATTTTCATCAATATAACATATAAAACAAAAAGGAAAGTTAATAATTCCTAATTTATTATTATTCTATCCATTACAAAGACTGTTTTTGCAGGAAACAATGAATTTCCCAAAAATCTACCCTATTTACACAGATTAGAATAAAAAACCACGATTAGGCAAATTATATTCCCATTTAGGCTTCAAAAACAAAAAAATAATTTATATATAAAAAATTCCATTATTTTTATGTTATTATTACTATTATATTCTAAATTTTTGAAACATTTAAATCCTAACAACAATATAGTGTTAAACAAAACTCAGTGTTTAAAAGCTTAATTTTAATCTTAGATGTGTATAATTGCATTTTTATTCACTTTAAATGACCTGTTGAATCTTATATTGAATAAATACCAATATATTTCTTTTGTTTTTAAATAAAATATCTTAAAATTCCAATATATCTCATTATTATAGTAAGTATAGCCATTATAAACAACATGGCATTTATTATGTGGATCATAATGGCTAGCAGATTTTTCAATTTTATTCAATACGGCTATTTTTAGATCCTATTTTTTTGCAATTCTGAAAGCTTTTGTATGTCTGTTTTTCTGTTGTAACCTAGCATTGTTATCACTTCGCTAAAAATACATCTTAGTATTGTTGTTTTTTTGGTTGATTTTGGTTTATATTTGTGTATTTTTTTAAATTCAAACCTGATTTTTGCATAATTTGAAAAAATCTTCTATTTTTCTCTTATAGGTTTGCAATTCTCTCAATCATATACTAATTGTATTATATTTCTCCTAACAAAATATAGTTGTCGTTTTCTTTTTCGTAACTATATGATATTTCATTATTATATAATAATATATAAAGCATTTTATTTAAATATATTAATTAAAAGAAGATAAAACTATTTTTACTAAATATAAAAATGTATTTTTACCATAGGACAAAGAAAAGCATGCAAAAATAGAAAAATAAGTAAAATATACCCCTAAAAAATTAAAAAAAATAGAGAAGTAAATAAATTCTAGTTCTATAGTCCTGAAAGAAAAGATTCTAATAAATGATTTATTTAAGTATCAATCTATTTCACAAATATAAGTTATTATTATCTTTAATTTCTAAAATAATCTTTAATAATTTTATTATTAAAAAAATATATATTATAATTATTTAGATTAAAAAATAAATGAATATAAAAGTTTTTAAAAAATATCATTACTTATGAACTTTATTTTCAGA
>NZ_LWMV01000214.1 GCF_001639295.1 Methanobrevibacter curvatus
CAAACGATCACCTAACTCTTCAACTTTCGCATACTGTTTATTTATAAAATAATTATTCAAGTCATACATGGTATTAAATATATATATTATCCTATATAAACCTTTCTATATCAATTTAAAGAACACACAAAAAAAATAAATTCACAAAAAAAATACAAATAGCAAATAAAAATATTTATATTGGAGTTTATAGAAATTCTCTTAAATAATTTAAAAATTCTAAAATATCAATTAAAATGAAAAAATCAAATTATATTGAAAGTTGATCAATGTCAGCATGGATAAGCTTATAAAAAGTCTTAAATGCAAGTATAACATCGTCCTCAATCATTTGTTCACGACTATGCTTAATAGCATTACAAGCAGATAAAAACATTAAAGTAAAACGATTACCAGAATGATTATACAGATAAATATTCGAAAATGGTCCCCCTAATATATATACTATAGCATCAGAATGCATATCATATATTTTTTTAAAAAGTTTTTTTGCATTTTTGTCCCATTTTGTTTTTTTTAAAGAGTGGAAAAAGTTTTTATCAGCATGTTCAAATGTTGAATCTTTATCAAAGTCCAATAGTAAGTACATTAGTTTTTCTATGAAAAGGAATTTTTTTTCTTCAGAAATTTTGTCTTCATTTGCTTTCATTTTCATTAAAACTGTGTAAAAAGAGGTTAGTGCTCCGAAATGTTCAAATACGATAGTATCTCCCCATAATGATGGAACATAAAGTAATTGAATCTTGGATTTTTTTAGAATTGAAGCATTTTGTAATATCAAGAATTTTTCTTTTAAGTCCTCAGCAGTTAGGTTCGAAGTAAGGAAATCTTTGTTGTACTGGTTCATGTAATTTTCCATGTTTTTAGTTAAATCTATAAAAGTTTCAGAATCATATAATTCTAAAGTTGCATTTAAAATTTCTTCTAAGCCATCAACATGTTCAAAATTCTTTAAAATCTTATCAAAATTTTCATGTTGAAGCTCCATCTCAATATTTATATCATACTTCATATATATCACTTTACAATTTAATTAAGCTTGTAACTTTCTTATAACCCTTAATAATAGCATTTTTACTTTTATTATACACACTTTTGACACCATTATAAATTTTATTAAAAGCATTTTTACTTTTATTATACAAATTTTTGACACCACTATGAATATTATTTCTAATTCTTGAAAATGTCTTTTTAGCTCCATTATGGCATTAACTACAGTATTATAAGATTTTTGAGTTATGGCTTTAATAGTATTAGCTGTTTTCTTAACAACATTTTTCACAGTACTTACAATGACATTTTTAGCATTGCCTACAGCCTTTTTAGCCTGGTTAGCTAAATATGAAATATTAGCTGGTCCATCAGTAATAAACTTAGAAATAGCTTTTAAATTAAGATTATTAGTCAAATAACTAGAAGTGCCTTTTATAAAACTTTGTAAATTAGACAAAGGAGTAATGTCTTTAAAAGCTTTATGAGCATAGGAATTAATAGTTTTCACAAAGCACCAAAACCTTCAGTAGTAATCTTAAAAACCTCACCAAAAATCTTAACACCTACCTAAACTAATTAAATCACAATAATTCTTAAATAAAATTTATTTAAATAGTCTAAAACTTCGTGATAACAGTTTAACAAAAATTAGGCATCATATTGAAAGTTGATCAATATCCGCATGAATAAGTTTATAAAAAGTCTTAAAAGCAATTACAACATCATCCTCAATCATTCGATTACGACCATGATTAACAGCATTACAGGCAACTAAAAATGTTAAAGCAAAATAATTACCCGATTGATTATACAGAAAAATTTTCGAAAATGACCCTCCTAATATATATATTATAACATCAGAATGCATGTCATATATCTTATCAAAAAGTTTATTTGCATTTTTGTCCCATTTTATTTTTTTTAAAGAGTGGAAAAAGTTTTTATCAGCATGTTTAAAGGTTGAATTTTTGTCAAAGTCTAATAGCAGGTAGATTAGTTTTTCGATAAAAAGGAATTTTTTTTCTTCGGAAATTTTGTCTTTATTTGCTTTCATTTTCATTAAGACTGCGTAGAAAGAGGTTAGTGCTTTGAAATGTTCAAAGACGATAGTGTCGCCCCATAGAGATGGAACATAAAGTAATTTGATTTTGGATTTTTTTAGAATTGAAGCATTTTGTAATATCAAGAATTTTTCTTTTAAGTCCTCAGGAGTTAGGTTCGAAGTAAGGAAATCTTTGTTGTGCTGGTTCATGTAATTTTCCATGTTTTTAGTTAAATCTATGAAAGATTCAGAATCATATAATTCTAAAGTTTCATTTAAAATCTCTTCTAAGCCATCAACATATTCAAAATTCTTTAAAATCTTATCAAAATTTTCATGTTGAAGTTCCATCTCAATATCTATATCATACTTCATATATATCACTTTATAATTTAATTAAACTTGTAAGTTTATTATAACCACTAATAACAACATTTTTACTTTTATTATACACACTTTTGACACCATTATAAATCTTATTAAAAGCATTTTTACTTTTATTATACAAACTTTTGCCACCATTATAAATATTATTTCTAATTCTTGAAAATGTCTTTTTAGCACCATTATAGGCATTAACTACAGTATTATAAGATTTTTGAGTTATGGTTTTAATAGTATTAGCTGTTTTCTTAACAACACTTTTCACATTATTCACAATGGCATTTTTAGCATTGACTGCAGCCTTTTTAGCCTGGTTAGCTAAATATGAAATATTAGCTGGTCCATCAGTAATAAACTTAGAAATAGCTTTTAAATTAAGATTATTAGTCAAATAGCTAGAAGTGCCTTTTATAAAATGTTGTAAATTAGACAAAGGAGTAATATCTTTAAAAGCTTTATGAACATAGGAATTAATAGTTTTCACAAAAGCACCAAAGCCCTCAGTAGCAGTCTTAAAAACCTCACCAAAAATCTTAATATCTTCACCGATCGTTTGTAAAATACGAGATTTAAAATATTTAAAGATCCTAGCAGTCAAAGGAAATGGATTAAGATTACCAAACAACTTAATAACATCCATGGTGAACTTTTTAACAGTATCAAAATAAAGATTCTTTAAGGGCTCGGGTAATTTTTTACCAATGAATTTTGTAAGTTTTTTACCATATTTTGCAATTTTTGTGAGAAATTTAATGACAAATTTAGGTAAAATTGATCTAAGAAGAGCCTTTCCTCCTGTTTTAAGGCTTGCGATAGCACCTGTGCCTGTACCGGCAGTAAGAATAGTTATAATTAATGAAGCCACATTGATTAGGAAACCACCAATGCTCATTTTTCCATTGTTATCAATGCATAATGCGATGTCCAAGATAATTTTAATTCCATGACCCGCTGGAATGCCATTAATGTTAAGTTTGTTAATATAATTGTATCCTGGGATGGTTAAATAATTAGCATTAATAAATTTCCAAGGGTCGCCATTTGAGTTTAGTATTGCATCGATAAATTTGCCAGCTGTATAAATCTGAAAAGTAGCTCCTGGAACAGGATTCAGAAGGGAAGTAATTAAAAGTAATTTTCCAAAATTTGAATTTAAAACTGAGTTTTTAGGAATATTAATATTATATGCTCCTTGAATCAAAGAATAAAGATCATTTAAATAATTATTAGATTGCAAATTAGGAGTCATACCTTTATTGTTACTACTATAAGGATTTGGCCTTGGTTTGAAACTTTTTAAATTATTTAAAACAGATTTGCGAGTGCTATGAATAATGTTTGGGCTAGCTTTAACTCCTTCTTTTTTAAATAATTTTTTTATGTATAAGTTTAAATCATATTCTTTGCCTTTTGAATCACCAAGATAATATTTATTTAGGGTTTGATTATCAATAATGACTTTTAAAGTGTAAAAACCATAATTAGATACTCTTATTTTGCCTTTAGCCAAATTTTTAGTGACATTGTAGAAAATAGGAGTATATTCTCCGTCAAATTTAAATTTAACTTTTAATGAAGGTATTGGTTTTTTTAATTTTTTATTTTTGTTATCTTTAAATTTTACATAAATGTTGTGTATTTTTTTTAGTTTTAGTGTGTTTGGTGCATCTAAATAGGCTGTAACATATCTGTTAATTTTAGTATTTTTTACTTTATGTGCTTTGTTTTCTCCCCACCAATTGTATTCTGCGTTGGCAGAGCCTTTGGATAGATAGAGGTTATATTTTTTGTTGAAAATGTAGTTATAGTTGAAGTAGTTTTTTTTACCAGCTGTTTGGTGAATGCCGTTTTTGTTGGTTTTTATGGTGTTTTGTATGAATTTATTGTTAGATCCATTGATTAAGATGCCTGTGTTGTTGTTTGAGTTGATGGTTGTTTTGTTAATTTGGTTGTTATTTCCTTTGATTACAAGTCCGTGGATTTTGTTTTTGTAGGTTTTGCTTTTAAATAGTTTGTTGTTATTTCCAATTATGGTTAGTCCTGATTTTGGGCTGTTATGTGTAGTTAAGTTGTAGATTAAATTGTTATTTCCTTGAATAACTGTTTGGGTATTTTTATTGTTTTTTAAAGTCATGTAAGCTATTTTATTGTCTTTGCCTATTGTGTGTAGTCCATGGTATCCGTTGTTGTGGATTTTGTTGTGTGTGTAGTTGTTGTGGTTTCCTTTGAAGTAGATTGCACAATTTTTTGTTTTTTTAGAGTTATTGGTAATGGAATTGTTTTTGAATATGTTATTGTTTCCTTCTCCTTTGATTCCGTTTTTAAGGTTGTTGTTTATGTTGTTGTATAAGATTTTTGATTTGTTAGTTTTTATGTAGAGTCCTTGGGCTTTGTTGTTTTTAATTGTGTTGTTGGAGATTTTATTATAGTTTCCTTTTGCAACAATTCCTGTTTTGTTGTTGTGATGAACATAATTATATGAAACACTCCCATTATTTCCATTTAGATAAATGCCATTGTTTTTGCTGTTAGAAATATTATTATGTTGTATTATTGCTTTATTTCCGTCCACAATTAGTTGGTTGTTATTATTAGATAAAATATTATAAGTTGTTTGAGAATTGTCGCCAAATAAATGTATTCCTTGTAGATTATTGTTTTTAATTGTGTTGTATCTTAATTTAGCATAGTTGCCTTTAATGAAAATTATACAATCATTAGATTTAATAGCAAGGTTATTATAAATTAAATTTCTTTCAATTGTAGCATAATTGCCTATAACTTTTAATGTATTACCTTTATTGCCTGAAATATTGCTATTAAGAATATTTACACGATTTCCGTTAAAAATAGCTCCTTCAAAATTGTTATTTCTTAGATTATTGTTTTTAAATTCAGTGCCATTGCCAACAATTTCAATTCCCTTTTTATTGTTGGTGAAGTTATTGTTGGAGATTTTATTATTGTTCCCTTTAGCATAAAAGCCAATTCCACTGTTATTTTGGAAAACATTATTATTTATAATTCCATTTTTAATATTAGAACTATAAGCACCATTTCCACTATTGCTAACAAATTTATTTCCAGAAACAAGAGTTCCATTACCTGTTAACTCTAATCCTCCTCCAATGTTGCTATTAAAATTATTATTTTGAATTAAAATTGCATTTTTTAAATGTACAATGGAATTTCCACTATTAGCTTTGTTATTTATAAAATTAGAGGAAGTTATATAGGATTTTGATTCAAGATGAAGAGCACCACCATTAGCTGCATTATTACCATTAAAGTAAGAACCCGTTATGTTGATTGAACCCTGGATATTAGAATAAATCGCTCCACCATTAGCTGATACATTGTTATTCAAAAATAAAGCATTATTAACAGCTAATTTACCATTACTGTAGACACCACTACCATTAACAGCTTTATTATTAGTGAAATTAGAATTATTCAAAATATTTACAGTACCACTATTAATATATAGCCCAGCACCATTAGAACTAACAATATTACTTGAAAATCCAGCAGAATTAATAGTTAAATCAGAATTAGTATAAATTCCACCACCATTAACAGCTTTATTGTTACTAAAAGTAGATTTACCCGTGATAGTTGTAATTCCACCATTTAAATATAATGCTCCGCCATTTAAATTGGCATTATTCTTATTAAAATTAGTAGCAATGATATTTAAATCATTTAAACTGTAAATAGTTCCACCATTAGCTGATGCATTATTGTTTAAAAATAAAGCATTATTAACAAGTAATTTACCATTACTGTAGACACCACTACCATTAACAGCTTTATTATTAGTGAAATTAGAATTATTTAAAATATTTACAGTACCACTGTTAATATGTAGCCCAGCACCATTAGAACTAACAACATTACTTGAAAACCCAATAAAATTAATAGTTAAATCAGAATTAGTATAAATTCCACCACCATTAATAGCTTTATTACTATTAAAAGTAGATTTACCAGTAATTGTTGTGATTCCACCGTTTAAATATAATGATCCACCATTAGCGGATGCAATGTTTCTATTAAACTTAGATGAAGAAATTTGTAAGTTTTTAAGAGAATAAATAGCTCCACCACTACCAGTTGCAAAATTGTCATTAAAATTAGCTGAAACAATACTTAATACACCATTAGAATAAATCGAACCACCGTTAACACCACTATTGGATGAAAAATTTGAATTACTTAATATTCTAGTTGTTCCTACATTGACATACAATGCTCCACCATTTGAATTGGCATTATTCTTATTAAAATTAGTAGTAGCGATATTTAAATCATTTAAACTGTAAATAGCTCCACCATTAGCTGATACATTATTATTTAAAAATAAAACATTATTAACAACTAATTTACCCTTACTGTAGACTCCACTACCATTAACAGCTTTATTATTGGTGAAATTAGAATTATTTAAAATATTTACAGTACCACTGTTAATATATAGTCCAGCACCATTAGAACTAACAATATTAGTTGAAAATCCAATAGAATTAATGGTTAAATTAGAATTAGTATAAATTCCACCACCATTAATAGCCTTATTGTTATTAAAAGTAGATTTACCAGTAATAGCTGTAACTCCGCCATTTAAATACAATGCTCCACCATTAGTGGATGCATTGTTTCCATTGAACTTAGATGAAGAAATTTGTAAGTTTTTAAGAGAATAAATAGCTCCACCACTGCCAGTTACAAAATTGTTGTTAAAATTAGCTGAAACAATGCTTAATACACCATTAGAGTAAATCACACCACCGTTAACACCCTTATTTGATGAAAAATTTGAATTGCTTAATATTCTAGTTGTTCCTCCATTGACATATAATGCTCCACCATTGGATACGGCATTATTTTTACTAAATATGGAATTAGAAATATTTAAATTCTTAAAAGTATATATTGCTCCACCATTATTTGCATTATTAGATATAAAGCTCGATTTAGAAGAAATACTTATTTGACCATTTGTGTAAATTGCTCCGCCAGAGGTAGTGGCAGTATTTTGTGAAAAATTAGCTGTATTAATTTGTAAATTACTTAAAGAATAGATTCCTCCACCGTCTATAGCAGAATTATTTTTAAATGTAGAATCATTTAGATATTTAATTGGAATTTGGGTATAAATTGCTCCACCCATGTTTGTGGCAGTGTTTGAGTCAAAGATTAAGTTTTTTAAGATGATTATTTTGTTGTCATTGGCGGTTCTGTCGTATAATCCTAATGCTCCACCGTTATTTGCTTTGTTAGAGGTGAAGTTAGAGTTTAATATTGTGGCTGTTCCATTAAATATGAATATTGCTCCTACGTTGTTTGCATTGTTTTGGTTAAATATGGAGTTGCTAATGGTTGCTTCAGAGTCAGAGATTCTAATTGCTCCTCCTATATTTGCACTGTTGTTAATGAATTTGCAGTTTATGATTTTAGTTCCTGTTCCATTGGCTATGGAAATGGCTCCTCCGTCATTTAGGGCGAAATTGTTAGTAAATGTTGAGTCTGTGATTGTTAAGTTTGTTGTACCAGATCTTATTGCTCCTCCTTGAACAAAATTGTCTGTGCTTGCTTGTATTCCTTGATTGTTGTTGAAAATGGAATTTTTTATTATAGAGTTAGATGCTTGAGGGTATATGAAAATGGCTGCTCCACTTTCTCCAGTATTATTTGAAAAAGTGCAGTTGTCAACAGTTATTTTAGAGTAGGTAGTGATAGCTGTTCCACCTAAAGTGTTGCCATTTCCGTTAATAAATTTAATATATTTAAACGTAATGTTATTTGCATTAACCCATGCTATTCTACTGATGTTTTCTCCAGATAAAGTTGCAGGGTTATTAGCAGAAGCACCAATAAAAATTAAACTTTCTTTAGTTATTCTAATTACCGAACCATTACTTTTAAAAGTATTTGAGCCTAATTGAATAACATCTCCAGAATTAGCAGTACTAATAGCATTATTTATGTCATCAAAAGAATTTCCACTAACAGCAATATTACTTGCTGAAACTGCAGAGAAAGAGGCAAAAAACAGGAACATTAAAATCAAAAGAAAAACTCCCACTTTCACCCACCCATATATACTAATTTCCATATGTTTAAATTAATTAAAGCCATTTAAATCCCTTATAACTATGTTAAAGAAATACAATCAATTAAAAATTAAAAAAAATGTTAACAGATATTAAATAAATTTTTATATCATCATATAAACAAATTCCTAAATAAATTAAATAGAAAAATATATATCAATAAAAAAACAAACATTATAATTTATAATAAAAAAACAAAAATGGGCAAATGGGCAAAAAATGAAACAAATAGAATTTCTTATCCAAAAAAAGAGAAAAATTTAACCAATACATAAAAATGCAAAAAAGAAAGATAATAACTCCTAGTTTATGATTACTCTATCCATTGCAAAGACTGCTCTTGCAAAAAACAGTGACCCTTCCAAAAATACCCTATTTATGCAAATTAAAATAAAAAGCCATTTTAGTATCAGGTGTCTGATTTATATGAAAAAATTAAGAGTTTAAGAGATTATTCAAGCTGTTTTGAAATAAATATAATATGATTTTCTAAAAGTATAGATGAAATCAGTTTTAACCCTTTAAAAAAACTTAATAAAATCCTTATATTTTAATTTAAACTATTTTCCATAAAGTCAATTTTTTAATGATAATAAGTATTGTGGACTTTTCTCATTGTTAAAATCAAAACATTAACTTTTAGAATATTGTTTTTAAAGACCAGATAAATTGTACTTTTATAAAATACTAATATAATAGACTCTAAACATACTAAATAATATACCAAACCTCTTCAATTTTTTTCAATTATCCGACATCTGATAAATAATTAAACCACTTTCTCTAAACGATTCATAGCTTCTTCGATTTCTTCGTAAGATGTTGCATAGGACATTCTTATATTGTTTTTTGAACTTTCACCAAAAGATACACCTGGAGTTGTTACCACTCCTGTGTTTAAAGCCATTTGTGCAAATTTATTTCCATTGTTAACTTTTGGAAAAACATAGAAACTTCCTTCTGGATTTGGGCAATTTAATCCCATTTTAGTTAGTCTAGATATTATTAAATCTCTTTTTCTTTTGAATTCTTTAACAATATTATCAACATAGTTTTGTGGACCTTTTAGTGCTTCGATTGCACCAATTTGTGAGATTGAACTTGCACCAGCAACATTGTATTGATGAACCTTTAAAATTTCATCAACAATATCTCTTTGTCCTGTTAAATAAGCCACTCTTAAGCCAGTCATGGCATATGTCTTTGAAAAACCATTGATTGTAATAACATTATCACTAAATTGAGCAGGAGAGTGGTGTTTTTTAGTATAAATGATTTTTTCATAGATTTCATCACTTAAAATTATAAAATCATTGTCAGTTGCCAAATCAGATATTGTCTTAATGTCTTCCTTATCCATTACAGCTCCTGTTGGATTTGAAGGAGAATTTAAAATCAATCCTTTAGTGTTTTTATTGATTTTATTTTCAATGTCTTCCACAGTCATTTTATAATCATTATTAAAGTCTAATTCTATTGGAATGGCTTCAGCTTGGCTTAAATCAACACATCCTTTATATGAGACAAAGCCAGGATCTGGAATTAAGACTTCATCTCCTTTTTCAAAAAGTGCTTGAGTGGATATGTATAATGCCTCACTTGCACCAACAGCGACCATAACTGAATCAGGATTTGTATTGATGTTGTTATCTTTTTTAAGCTTTTTAGCTATTTCTTCTCGAAGTTCGGGAATGCCCATATTATGAGTGTAGTGAGTCTGACCTTCATCTAAAGCATTTTTCATAGCCATTTTAACATTTTCTGGTATGTCAAAGTCTGGTTCTCCAAGACCAAGGTTAATGGCTCCCTTTGGCTTTGCCTCAAACATTTTTCTTATTCCAGAAAGTTCAATTTTATCTAATCTCTCAGCTATTTTCACCATGATTTTCACTCGATTAAAAAAATAAGTAATTATTTTAAAAATTATTTTGTAGCTAGTATGTTTTTTAATGCATAAAAAATTACCATAACTATTTAAAATTAAAAAAAGTTGGAATAAATAAAGTCAACTACATATAAAGGGAACCAAATAAAAATAGCTAAACAAATATTATAAAAATCCATTCTGTTATAAAATGTATTAATCTATTTATTTCATCTTCAAAAATCATTTAATTCCAAAACATATTTCAATAAAAATTTATGGAAAAATATTATTAAATGGCTGTACAACAATTCAAAAATCTAATTTTTTAAATTTAATTAATTAAGTTAAAATTAGATTTGTAAAGTTATAATAAATTTTATTATAAAAATAAATATAAATATTCAATAATTCTATTTTAATTAAGAT
>NZ_LWMV01000215.1 GCF_001639295.1 Methanobrevibacter curvatus
TTCAACAATTCGAAAATCTAAGTTTTTAAATTTAATTAATTAGGTTAAAATTATATTTATGAAGTTATAATAAATTTTTTTATAAAAGTAAAAGTAAAAATAAAAATAAGTATAAATACATAATAAAACTCTATTTTAATTAATATTAACAGCTATTTACTAAAATTAATTATTTTTCAAACGTTTAATTTTTATTATTCTTTTAAATGCTTTAATTTAAATTTAACTAATTAATATGAGTTATTTGCTAATTAGAAGAACCTTTAAAACAAATTTTTAAAAAAGTTTGATCAAATAAGTTTTCTCAAAAATAAAGAAAACTAACTTAAATAAAAGCTTTTTACAAATTATAATTATTTTTAAATATTTATTTTTTATAAAAATATATATTAACACTTTTTCATACATTTTAACATATTTTAATTAAATGTCTGCTTTTCAAAATAATAATTGCACAGCCATTTAAATGTTCAAATTAGGAACTATTGAATTTTATTGAGAGATTGTTTATACTTTGATTTAGTTTATTTAATTCAACAGAACCAATCTCTCCAGATAAATTTATTAAATAATCTTTGTACATAATTGCTGAAATTAAAACAATGATTATTACTCCACCAATCAACAGTATCATTTCAGCCCCAACTTGCCCACTTTCATTTCTAGTTATTTTTAAATAGATTTTTGTTAATTTTTTAAGTATTTCCATCTTATCACATTATCAATAATCATATTTTAGCATTTTAAATATTAAAATTCTAGGTTTATCATAATTCTCAATCATAAAATTTATATTTCATATTAGATTTCATTTTTATTTTTTATTTTTTAGTTTTTACTTTTTATATTCAATTTTTCATTTAGCGGAATAGTGAAATTAAATAGTTAAACTTAGGAAACTTGAACCAAAGGTGCTAATAATATAAAAAATTGAGTATGAAGATATTACTAATGCAATAGAAAATTTTATTCCTTTTAAAAATTTTCCATAAAGTATTGTACCAATAATAAATCCTACTAATGTAGAATGTATAATAATATAAGCAGAAGCAGCCATTAGTCCTGTTTCAACAAGAGGATTTTCTTTTCCAAGATTATTTAAAAAAGAGGAATAAACACCAACCATTCCTAGTGCAAATGGAGCAGCTATTACTGCTGAAATAATTAAAAACATTACAGACATCATCACTGTAGATTTACGTTCTTTTTTTATCTGATTTACAGTTCTTAAATCTCCTGCAACACTATCTATTGTGTCTGCTAAATTTCCTCCACTTTTTCGCCCTTCAAGTATTAGTTTAAATGATCTTTCTAAATCTAATGATTTCAATCTTTTTGGAATTTTCATAATACTGTTTTCAAAATTTTCTCCCATTTTTATCTCAGTAACAGACCTTTTTATTTCATCGTAAAGTGGTTCATTTTCATATTTAGATAATTCATCCATAGCATTTTCAAATCCCATCCCTACCCTTAACATAGAAGCTATTTGCCTTAAAAAATCTGGAATTGAGTTTTCAATTTTTTCTATTCTTTTTTCTTTTTTAAATTGTAAAAATACCATTAAACTTATTGTTGGAGTAAAAATAGAAGACAAAATTGAAAGAATCAAATTTAAATTAAATATCCATGAAATGGTTATGGATAAAAAAGTTAATAAAAAAGTTAATATTGTTAAATTAAACAGTAATTTAGATAATTTGACATTTAATCCACTGAAAATAAGTATTTCATTAAATTTTTCTAAGTATTTTTTATTAATGAATTTTTTAATGATTTTTGTACAAAATTTTTCGTTAATCTTTTCATTAATTGTTTCTATTTCTTTTAATTTTTCATTAATCTTGTTTAATGTCATGTTTTTACCTGTTGAAAAATATTTGTTTAGATTTTTTATTTAACTAGTTATAGATTTTTCTTTTTCTATGGGGTTTTAATTTTTTTTATCCTTGTTTATTAGCTTTTTTTTCAAAATCTTTTTTCTTTAATTTTTTTTTTAATGCTTTTTAATTTTTTTTTCAATTCTTTGTTATTTTTAATTTAAAATAGGCTTTAATTTACCTAAAACTTTCCCTTTGTTTTGAACATGTACAGTATCTTCAATTCTAATTCCAAATTTTCCTTCTAAATATATTCCAGGTTCAATTGTTATGATCATATCTTTTTCTAAAATTGTTTGGTCGTTTTTACTTACATTAGGTTTTTCATGAATATCTAAACCTAATCCATGACCTGTTGAGTGAATAAAATTATCTCCATACCCATAGTCTGTAATTATGTCTCTAGCTACTTTATCAATTTCACATAATTTTTTTCCAGGCTTTACTGATTTAATGGCTGTGTTATAAGCTTCTAATACAATAACTTCAATTTCGGCTTCTTTTTCTGTGTAGGTGTATGTTCTCGATGTATCACTACAATAATCCATGTATTTACAACCCCAATCAACTAAAATAGGTTGTTTCATTTTTTCTTTACTTGGTGAACTATGAGGAAGGCTAGTTTTTTTACCTGTTGCAATTATGGTGTTAAAGGATTCTTCACTTCCACCATTTTCGCGAATTAACATTCCTAATTCATAAGAAGCCATTAATTCACTAAAAGATTCTTCTTGTTTTTTTAGGATATCTAAGTCTAACAATGATTTATGGGCAATATTACATGCAGTTTTAATTTTATCTACTTCCTCTTTTGTTTTTATCATTCTTTCTTTTTCTAAAATATCGGATTGTTTTATTTTAAAGTCCTGCTTAAATTTATCATATATATTAAAAGCTAAACTTCCTTCTATTAGCAAACCACTATTGATATCATTTTTTGTACCATTTTTGTCATGTTCACTTTTTATAGATTTTATAACTTGAGGGATTGATTCATATTCTTTTAGTGTAATTTCTGAAGTATTTTTAGCATTTTCCATGTCCATTTTAGAAGTAAAAATAACTGGATTTTCTTTTAAAATACAAAAAGCAATTGAAGTAGGTTTATAATTTGAAACATACTGAATATTTTTAATATCATACAATAACATTCCATCATATCCACTTTCATGGATTTTTTGAATGATAGAATCTAGTTTTTTTTCATTTACCATGTTATCTATTTTTCGTTTATTTTTTAATTTATTTTTTAGTTTTATTTTAGTTTTTTTAGTTTTACTTTAGTCTTTTTTTATCTTTATTTTAGTCTTTTTTTATCTTTATGGTAATGATTTATTAATTTTAACTGCTCCCGCCAACCATTGCATTTTGTATTCTTGTGTGTGGTCCTCCATCACCAACTGGAGCACTTTGACCAGATTTTCCACAAAAGCCAAGACTAAGCTTAAAGTCATTTCCAAGGCCATCAATATTTTTTAATGTTTCCAAAATATTTCCAGAAAGAGAAACATCTCTTAAACTTTCTTTGATTTCTCCATTTTCTATTTTAAATGATTGAGATGCATTAAATTGGAAAATTCCTTTTCCTGTATCAACTTGTCCACCTCTTGAACCTTTAAGATATATTCCTTCTTTAATATCTTCTATTAACTCTTCAAAACTCATATTTCCAGGTTCAAGATAAGTATTACTCATTCTCACAATTGGTTGTTCACTTATAATTGATCTTGAATTCCCAGATGATTCCATATTTAGCTTACTTCCTGTTTCACGTGAATTTAAGAGTGAAACTAATTCTCCATCTTTAACAAGTTGATTTTTCTTTGTTTTAACACCTTCTCCATCGTAAGGGTAGTATCCAAAACCATCTAATCTACTGGCATCATCATAGATATTTACAATTTCAGATGCAATTTTATTTCCTATTTCATCTTTGAGAATAGAATCGTTTTGTAAAATTAAATCTGCTTCAACTGCATGACCTAGTGCTTCATGGATGCAGACTCCAGTAAGTTCACAGTCAGTCATTACTGGAAAAATTCCAGATGGTGGTTTTTGAGCTTTTAATAAATCTTGAGCTTTTAAAGCTATTTTTCTACCAAAATTTTCAATATCCACATTAGAAATGGCTTCAAATCCTTTAGCCCCACCTATACTTCCATGGGCAAATTGAATAATGTCTCCGTCAGAAGCAACGGCATTTAAAAATAATCCGCATCGTGTTTCATCAGAAAGTATCATGGTTCCTTCACTGTTAATAAAAAGGGTTTGATTTTCACTGTCTGAATAACTAACATTTGTTGAATTAATACTTTCAAGATTACTTGCATTTTCAGCTTCTTTCATTACATTTATTTTTTCTTCAATTGATACATCAGATAATGAAATCTTTCTAGGAGTTTTTACTTTATCTTTTATGGTATCTGCAGGTGCAAGTTCAACATCACCATTTAAGGATTTTGATAACTTAATAGCTTTTTCTCCAATTTCATTTAAGTTATTAAAATTATTTGTATATGCAAATCCCCATGCACCATTATTTAAAACTCTAATTCTTACTCCACATTCCATTCCAGAGTTAATTTCTTGAACTTTACTATCTTTAATAACTAATTCATTATTATTGCCATATCCTCCTCTTATGTCTACATAATCACTTTCTAAGGCAACTTTTTCCACAATTTTTTCAAATTTTTCTATATATTCTTCCATTTTCTCACATATTTTTTAAGTTTTATTTGATCATGGTTTAATAACTTTAACTAGCACAATCTTTTAAATAATATAATCTTTTAAATATAATATTTTAGTAGTTTAAATATTTTAAGTATAATTATATTAAAAATAATATTAAAAATAATATTTTATATAAAATATTACTATAACTTAGTATTACTTAATTATTTATTATTAAATTAACTTTACTAATTTTATTGGGTTATTTTCCATTTTGACAATATTTTTTAAATATTTTTTTATTTATTTGTATTATAGTGTTATCTCTTAAAAAGCATATATTTTTAGTAGTTTTAGATGTGTATAATTTTAGATATTATATAGTTTTAGATATTATATTAATAATCATAAGCTAAATTTAAAAATATAGTTAAAAAATTTAGGAATATAGTTAAATTTAAAGAATATATTTATATTGATTTTTAAATTTTCAGTGGTTTAAATGACAAAGTTGTACAAGAAAGTAGCTGTTGGAGGAACATTTGATAAATTTCATTATGGGCATAGGAAATTACTAGAAACAGCTTTTGGATTAAGTGAATTTGTTGCTATTGGAGTCACTTCAGATAAATTTGCCCAATTAAAAGGAGATATAGAACCTTGTAAAATTAGAATGTATAATTTAAATGATTTTTTATCAAAAGTCCACAACGATTTTCAAATTTCTAGACTTGAAGATCCTTATGGAATAACAATTTTTGAAGAAGATTTTGAAGCCATTGTAGTTAGTGAAGAAACTGAGCCAAATGCTATCAAAATCAATGAAATTAGGAAAGAAAAGGGAATGAAACTATTAGATATTATTGTTATTTCCTATGTTTTTGCAAAAGATAACATTCCTATTTCATCTACACGAATAAGAAAAGGGGAGATTGATATTAAAGGAAATATTTTGTATTAACCTTGTTTTGACTTTTTCTTTTAATCTATTCATTTTGATTTTATTGGCTAATTATTGTTATATTCATTTTTTTATAATTTGTTTAAAGCATAATCTCTTCCATTTTCTATCAATGTTACCATGGAATGATTAATAGACGAATTAATTTCAACAATGAAATTAGCAACAATAATGACAATTACTATTATAATTCCCATTAAAAGGATCATTTCTCCACTTAATTGACCATTATTTTCTTTTATTAATGATTTAATTTTCATATTATTTAAGAAAAATTTTTTTAACTTGTATTCATAGCCATTCTAACATCATTTACATCAGTACTTGCATTTAAATTAGTACTTCCAGATGCAAAATATGATCTATAGATTAATAAAGCCGCAATAGCTATTACTATCACACCACCAAATAACAATATGTATTCAGCAGCTCCTTGACCATTTTCTTCATTTTTTATTTTGCTTAATTCGTTTTTTATTTTATATAACATTTTAAAATCTCTTTTTTTATTTTTCAATCTTATTCTATTCTGTTTTTTAGTTTTTTAATTTTGTTTATTTAAATATTTTTATTTTAATAGTTTTGATGTTTATTTTTTTATTTTTTTAATACTTTTTTATTTTTTTAATACTTTTTTACTTTTTTAATAGTTTTTTATTTTTTTCAATTTTCTTATATTTTCTATTTATTTCATTTATTTCATTTATTTCATATTTATTTTATATTTATTTTCTACTTATTTTCTTTTTTTTCTTAAAAAACATAAATTTATATATTATTTTTTTTATATATTTAGATATTATAAATCAAAAATATCTCTCAAAAATATTTTGAAAAATATTTTGATATTAATATATTTTTTTAAAATTAATATTTTAGTTGCTATTTTAGTTACTATTTTATATTAATTTTTTAATTAAAATTTGTTTATATTTATTTAATTTGCTATTTCACTATTTACTTTGTTTACAATCACGGGAGGAATTTAATGACTAAATTTTTTATTTCATGTGCATTGCCTTATGCAAATGGCCCTTGTCATTTAGGACATTTAAGATCTACATATATACCTGCAGACATATTTGCAAGGGCTAATCGTATGATGGGCAATGATGTACTTTTAGTTTGTGCTACAGATGAACATGGAACTCCAATAGCTGTTAAAGCAGATAAAGAAAATAAAAAACCAATAGAAATAGCTACCCGTTATCATAAATTAATTTCAAAAGACCTTAAGCATTGTGATATTTCTCTTGACTTTTTTGGAAGAACCACTGCTAAGGCACACTACAAAATGGCTCAAAATTTCTTTAATTATCTTTATGAAAAAGATTTAATCTATGAAAAGGAAATTGAACAACTTTATTGCTACGAATGTGAGAAATTTTTGCCTGATAGATATGTTGAAGGAACATGTAGGTTTTGTAAAAGTGAAGGGGCAAGAGGGGATCATTGTGAAGTTTGTGGACGTCATTTAGAGCCAAGTGATTTAATCAATCCTAAATGTTTAAGTTGTGGTCATATTCCCGTTATTAGAAAATCAAAGCATTTTTTCTTTAGATTATCTAATTTTCAAGAAGAAGCTGAAGAATATATTAACAATAATGAAAATTTACCTTCAAATGTCCGTAATTACACAAAAAACTGGTTAAAAGATGGTTTAAAAGATTGGATTTTATCTCGTGATATGGATTGGGGGATACCTATTCCTTTACCTGGTGCTGAAGGAAAAATTATTTATGTATGGGTTGAAGCATTAATTGGTTATCTTTCTGCTGCATTGCAATGGTCTAAAGAGAATAATGCTGATTGGATGGACTATTGGAATGATACAGCAATTCATTTTATTGGTAAAGATATTATTTATCACCATGCTATTTTTTGGCCTGCAATGCTAGAGGGTCATGGTTGTAAAATGCCAAATAATATAATAGCTGGAGAGTATCTTTCACTTGAAGGTAGGAAAATGTCTACAAGCCAGAATTGGGTTATTTGGGTTAAAGATTTTGTTGAAAAATTTGACAGTGACCTTTTAAGATATTATTTAACTATCAATGCTCCTTTAAATAAAGACACTGATTTTTCATGGGATGATTTCCAAAGAAGAATCAATGATGAACTTGCAGATGTAGTAGGGAACTTTTTACATCGCACATTTACTTTTACAAATAAATTTTTCCATGGTAAAATTCCAGAATTTAAAAATCCAAATAAAATGGATTTAGCATTTAAATCTAAAATTGAAGCTATTCCAGATGATGTTTTTGATTTGATCTCAAATTATAAATTTAGAGAAGGATTAGTAGAAATCATTAAATTAACAAAAGAAGGAAATAAATATTTTAATGATAAAGAGCCTTGGAATGGAGTTAAAAATGATTTTGAATCTGCATCAAACTGTCTTTATCTTTCAAATCAATTGTGTCATATTTTAGCTATTTTACTTAAGCCATTTTTACCAAAAAGTGCAGAAAAAATAGCTAAAGTTTTAAATACTAAAATTAATAGCTGGAATGATTCTAAAATATTTTTAGAAGTAAATCATCCTATAAATGAATCAAAACCATTGTTTATAAAAATAGATGATGAGATTATTCAAAAAGAAAAAGACTTATTATTTGAAAATAGTGTTCTTGGAAACAGTGTTCTTGAAGATAATGGTATATCAGATACTAAATTTGAGTCAAATTCATCTAAAAATAATGATAAGAATAATAATTATAGTAACAATGAAGACATTAAAAAAACTAATAAAACTAATGTAAATAATAAAAATATTAAGAGTACTAAAAATAATGTAAATAATTCTGATTTATACAAAAATGAGGATAATATGAGTGATTTAATAAGCATTGATGAATTTGCTAAACTTGATATTCGTATTGGTCAAGTTGTTGAAGCAGAAAGAATAGAGAAGTCAGACAAATTATTAAAATTAAAAGTAGATGTTAAAGATAAAATTCTTCAAGTTGTTGCAGGTTTAGCTAAATCTTACGACACTGAAGAGCTATTAAATAAAAAAGTCACAATATTAGTTAATTTAAAACCTGCTAAGCTTTTTGGAGTAAAATCTGAAGGAATGTTACTTGCCACTTCTAATCAAGCAGGTCTTTTAACTCCTGAAAAAGGAGATGTAGGAGAAAAAATACAATAATTTAATAAAAAATAGCAGTTTATAAAAATAGTAGTTTATAAAAAATAGTAGTTTATAAATAAATTAATAATTTTTATCAAGAAATCAAACTAATTCCCATAATTTGTCTTGTTATATTTGAATTTTTCACAAGCCTCACGGTGAAAAATCATGGAAGAAACTAGCCTTATAAAAAAAGCAGAATCATATTTAAATAAAATAGCTAATAAAAGAATTGATTTATCAAATGTCTCAAAATTAGATAATTTTATAAATATTTACCAATCATTTACCCAATCTTTAGATGTTTTAGTTGAAATGAAAAGTGACATGGAAATGAGGGGATATATGTCACCATATAGTTCATTAACTAAATATGGGGCTCCAATGTCTAATGAAGTTCACTATGATGAACTTGCAGAGATTTCTCGCCATGGGCAGTCAGTTAGAAGATGTGCAACAGCTAAAAAGATTATTTTGGATAGAATAAAATCAGCCATTGATTCTCATAAAATTGCAATTGCTCATTTAGAGGAGTATGCTTTAATTAATTGTAATAGCTGCTATAATGAATACAAACTTTCTGAATTTTTAATCCTTAAAGAAAAAAAATGTAGCTGTAATTGTTCTAACTTTTCTATATCTCCTAATCAAAATACTGTTTATCGTTTAGACATTATTCCATATCTACCCCTATCTGGAAATTATATGGTTTTAAGGGCGCAGTTAAGCCATTGGGGAAGAAAAGCATATACAAAAATTGTAAATTCTTTAAGTAAAAAGAAAAAGGCAGTAGTTAAAACTGTTTCTCTTGCAATTAAATATAATAAAGACGGGCGATGGCTTACAAAAAATCTTAACTTAGATTCTGATTATGTTGACTTATATGAAGAGAAAATCAAAGAATTGTATGGAAAAGATGCTAAAATATTGCGCCTAAATTTTAATCATTCTAATCCTTCTATTATAAATGATAAACACACCATTACTGCTCTTGCCTTAGCATATTCTCAACTTTCTCAAGAAATTGTTAAAAAAAATTCATCTTCTATTTTAAAGGAAAATATTTCAGATTATAATTCATTAAAGTCTTACGATAATATTATTTTTTCAATAAAAAATGAACAGCCACGCTTTATTGTTGATGAAAATAGTTTAGAAGAATGGAGAGATTTAAAAATAAAAGACAGCTTAAAAGACAAGGGGTTAATGGATAAATCATTTAAATTAAACCCTAAGTTAAAAAAAGACTTATATTCTAGAGAACAACTTGAAAATAGAATTTTTTCTGAAATAGGTAATGTATTAATTTTATGGGATATTTTTAAATATTATTTAACTACTTCTAATGATAGGAGAAAAAGATACAAGGGGCTTTTTCCTTATCTTCGAGGAGACATTGATAGAACTCAAAGAGAGGTTTTTGCAAACTATAATCCTAAGACAATAGATTTACTTGTTAAATATGGGT
This sequence comes from Methanobrevibacter curvatus, assembly GCF_001639295.1. GTDB lineage: Archaea > Methanobacteriota > Methanobacteria > Methanobacteriales > Methanobacteriaceae > Methanoflexus > Methanoflexus curvatus. The sequence continues at coordinate 10,122 of NZ_LWMV01000215.1, forward strand.
GTGAAAAAATTCTTAAAATTAAGGATATGGATTTAATTCTTTTTGAGAAATTTAAATTAGAAAAAAAAATTAAGGGGTTAAATATGAACTTTAACTATCTTTTTTTAGGTGCTGCTTTGATTAGTTTAAATTCAAATTTAGATTGGGAAATAATTGAAGAAAACTTCAATATTAATAGTGAAAAAATTAAAAAAGGAATTGAAGATATTAATATGATTAACCAACCAAGAAGTGACAAATCTAAAAAATTTTTAGGTTTAGTAAGCAACTTTTAGATTTTAGCATTAATTTAATTTTAATAAATAATTATTTAGCATTATTTTAGTATTATTTTTTTTTTTTTTTTTTTTTTTTAATTTTTTGTTATTAAATATTTTTTTTTTTCTTTTTTTTATATAT
>NZ_LWMV01000216.1 GCF_001639295.1 Methanobrevibacter curvatus
AAATAAGCAAGAAAAACAGTAAAAAAAGGCAAAAATCCCATAATTTAAAAAAAATCTCCATAAAAATACAATTTTTAAAAAAAAAATAAAAAAATTAATTAAAAAAAGCAGGTTAATAGAAAATCTCTATAATATATAATTTAAAGTATATAAACATTTAGAATTAAATTGCCTTAACAATAGATTTTATAGAGTAAGATTAAATAAAAGGTTTAAGATCAAATTAAGAAGATAAAATACCTTTTAATAATTTTGTTGAAAAATATAAATATACTAAATTGTCATGACAATATTATCTATTTTTCGATATTTTTAGTTCTGTCAAATTTGCCTCCTGAATTGATGAAGTAATACTTTTAATTGAATTTATAGTAACTTTTTTAATTATGATATCTATGAACTTTTCACAGCATTTTTTATTTCTATTTTTATTATTGGTTTTAAGTATGCTAATGTTCTATACAGCTTAAATAGTTTTTGCTGGATTTTTATTGTGTTTTTAAGAATTTATTCTCTATTTGATTACTTGTACGTTTAATAAAACTTTTTAAAAGCTATAAAATAAGAAATATTTGGTATTATTTGGTATTGTTTGGTATTATAGGGTATTATAGAGAATTATACTAAAAATTTAATGAAGATTGATATGAACCGTCTATTTTAATAAATTTCTCTGCTCTACTTGTAACAACTCCAATTTTTTTTAGTTGTTCAATATTTTTGAATTTTTGCTTTTTTCTAATCTTTAAAATCTTTTTTGCTGAAATTAAACCTATTCCAGGAACTCTAATTAATTCTTTATAACTTGCAGAGTTAATATCTACTGGAAAAATATCCATCTCTAATGCAGAGGCATATTTAGGGTCTTCTTCTATTAAAATTCCTTCTTTATTAAAAATTAATTCATTTAACTTGAAATTATACTGTGAAATTAGAGCATCAGCTTGATAAAGACGATTTGATCTTTTATTATCACAATTTTCATGGTTTTCAAATTCAGTCCCTGCTACAGATTCAAAAGGACTGTAGTAAGACCTTTTTAAGTTTATTTTTTTATATAACTCATTGACAGAACTTAGAACCTCTTCATCACTTTCATTGTTTGCTCCAATAATATATTGTGTTGTGGAGCCTGCAGGGGCTAGATTTCTATTTCTTTTTGATAAATTATTTATCCATTTAAACCTTCTTATAATGTCTTTTTGAAGATTTTTATTTGGAGAAATTTCATTTAAGCCAGATTCAGTTCCAGACTCAATATTAATACTTACTCTGTCAGCTAAACTCATTGCTCTTTTTATGGAATCTTTAGATGCTCCTGGAATTATTTTAAGGTGAATATAATCTTGATATCCATAATTTTTTCTTAAAAGTCTTATTGTTTCTATTAAATTTTCCATTGTTTCATCTACACTTTTAACTATTCCAGAACTTAAAAATAAGCCATTAACATAATCATTATTATAATAATTTAAAAAAGTATTAGCTATTTCTTCTGGTTTTAGTTCTAAACGTGTAAAATTTCTTTTTGATTGATTTACACAATATTTGCAATTATTCATACACTTATTTGTCATTAATACTTTAAATAGTGGAATTTTACAGCCATTTGATGTGGCTTGATAAATTCCAGGTAAGTTTGGACTTGATTCCTTAGTTGGTGCAACATAATCACATAAGTCGTACTGTGCATAATCACAAAGAACTTGCATTTTTTTCAAAGTATTCATTATTTAATATTATGTTATTCAATGGCTATATTTTTTTTGTTTTTATTATTTCAATTTTTAAAAACATGATATGTGAGTGTAAGAATATCTACAAATAAATTATATCATAAAAATCAATTTCCTAAGCTGAACTTCAATTTTTTATAATTTTTTTAATAAAGTAATTTCTAACAAAATATAAATATCTTATAATTAGAAATATAATTATTAGATTTAATATTAAGTATAGGTTTAATATAAGCATAGATTTAATGCAAGTATTAGAATTTAATAAAATTTAAATTTTAGAAAAATTAAATATGATTTATTTTAAATAATTATGATTTAATAAAATAATAAAGTTTATAATAAGATTTTTAAATAAAATAGTGAAAAAATGAATGGTATTTATTATTACTTAATAGCTTTTATTTTAATTTGGGCTTTTGCATTGATTTTTAGGAAGTTTTTAAATAAATTTGGAGTTAAGTTAAGCTTCCCAATGTTAATGTGGAGAACTAATAGATTTAATAAGTTTATAGACAAGTTAGCGAATATTTCTCCTAAGTTTTGGAAGTGGTACATGAATATTGGGGTTGTTGTATCTTTTATTGGAATGATTTTGATTTGTTATATGTTAATTGTTTCTTTAAATACCCTAACAACAGCTCCTTCAGTTTCTTTAGTTCTTCCAGGAGTTGAAGTTCCAGGGTCTCCTATTTTCATACCCTTTGCATCTGGGATTTTTGCTATGGCTTGTTTAATTATTGTGCATGAGTTTGGACATGGAATAATAGCTAGAGTTTCTAAAATCGATATTAAATCTGTTGGATTATTTTTATTAGCTATTTTACCAGGTGCTTTTGTTGAGCCTGATGATGAAGAAATAGAAAAATTAGATAAGCCTGCTAAAATGAGAATTTTTGCTGCAGGATCAATTGGAAACTTATCTTTTGCTTTAATTTGTATTTTAGTATTATCGTTTATAGGTTCAGTAGCCATTCCAGCTAATTTTCACGAAGAAGGAGTTTTAATTCACAATGTTGCTGAAAATTCTCCTTCAAGTAATATCTTAAAAGACAACATGCTTATTAAAGAAATCAATGGAAAGGATATTAATACTGCTGAAGACTTTACAAATACGCTAAAAACATTAAAACCAAATGATGAAGCTATTATTTCAACGAATCAAGGGGTTTTTCATGTTAATCTATCTTCTAATCCTGCTAATCCTTCAATAGGATTTTTAGGTGTGTTTATTCAATCTAAATTATCTGTAAATAAAGATGTTTCTAATATTTGGGGAAATTCAATACCTTGGATATGGTTTTATTTAACAGAAATTTTTTACTGGTTACTATTATTAAATATTTCTGTTGGACTCTTTAATTTGCTTCCTATTCGCGGTTTAGATGGAGGTCATCTATTACGATCATTATTAGAGTTTAAATTACCAAAAACATTTGTAAACCCTATTATGAATATTTTATCCTCTGTTTTTATTGTAATTATTGTTTTTTCACTTATTTATAGTTTAATTTCTGGATTTGTTTAGTGTGATTACTAAAATAAGATATTTAACAATAATTTATTTAAGATTTTAAATAATTATTTAATTTTTAATATTTTTAAATAATTTTTTATTCTTATTTTTTTAATTTTATTCTTATTTTTTTGTTTTTATTATAAGTTATAACTTATAACTTTTTGTTTTAAAAAAATAATTCTTAGGAACCACATTTGATTTTTGCAGTTCTTAAGAATCTTATTTAAATTAATTTAATTAAAGTCAATTTAAATAATATTTAAAAATATCTGGATAGTAATCCTTCAAGGACTTTAGCATGACGAGCTTCGTCTTTTGAACTTTCATTAAAGAAATCTGCTGGATCTTCAATTCCTTCAGCAACAGCTTTTTCTGAAGCAGCTTTCTTTTCTTTATTAGCCGCTTGTTCGCCTGCGAGCATATATTCAATATTTTCTTTTAAGGTTGGTTTTATAACACCGTTCATTTCAGCAAATCTTGCTGCATGTTCAGCTTCTTCCCATGCTAATCTTTTTAATACTTCTGCTATTTCGCCAAAACCTTCTCTTGAAGCTTGTCTAGACATTGCTAAATAGATTCCTACTTCTGCAGTTTCGCCTTTAAAGTTATTTGCAACTTCAGTTTCTAATTCTGTACCTTTTGTAACACCAATTGAATGAATATTCATTTTCACACCAAATCCTATTAGTTTATATAATATATTTATTTATATTTCTTATAATCTATTATAAGTTCATATTCTATGTAACTTATATATTTATAACTTGTAATATTTATATTTTTTTATTAGTAAAATATTTTAAGGATAAAAATTACTTCTAGTATCTATCCATAGTTGAGAAAAAGATTATTATATTTTTTTACTTATTTATTTTTTTAGCTATTAATATTAATTAAGGATAAAAACTCTCAATAGTCTTTATCCTGGAAATAAAATTTTAAAAAGAGAAATCAATGATTTCTCTAGATTATATAAAACAAAAGTTCATCAAATTTATTTTATAGAATATTTGCTATTTGAGAATTAAATTTTTCTTAAATAGTTTATTTTTAAATTTTATAATTTTTTAGCTTCTTGGACAAGCTTTTGACCTAATTCAAAAGCATCAACTTTTTGTTCTTCATTAGGAAGATATAAAATTTCGTCTTCTGCTATGACATTAAAACCATATTCATTTAATTTTTCAGCTATGTACTTAGAAGCTCCACCTTGACCGCCCATGGAACCAAATGCAATTGCTGGTCTAGTGATACCAGTTCTTCCGAACTTAAGACCTTTTAAGTATAATAACAAGTCTCCAACACTTGGGAATGGCTCATCATAAACTGTAGGTGCTCCAAGAGCTATTGCCTTACTGTCTAATATACTTTTAACTATTTCACTTCTTTCATCTTCATGTAAGAAGAAGACTTCTACATCGTAACCTTCAGCTATTACTCCTTCAGCTATTTCATGTGCTAAAGTTTGGGTAGATCCATGCATTGTGTCGTATATAACAGTAACTTTGTCTTTTACTTGACCAGTTGCCCATTCTTGGTATGCTCCAATTACTTTCATTGGATCAGTCCAAATTTGACCGTGGGAAGGAGCAATCATTTTGATTTTTTCAAGTAAACCTAAACTAATAACTTCTTCGAATTTTTTAAGTACTAATTTGGATAATGGGGTAATTAAGTTTGCATAAAACTTCTTAGTTCCATCTAAAAGAACATGCTCAGGGATTTCATGATCAAATCTTTTGTTGAAACATAAATGTTGACCAAATGCATCGTTAGGGAATAGGATTCCATCTTCAACGAGTAATGTGAACATACTGTCTGGCCAATGTAATAAAAATGCATCTAAAAATGCTAAAGTTTTTCCACCAAGATCTAATGCATCTCCAGTTCCAACTACTTCAAAGTTAGCTCCTTCTAAAGATGGGTAATGATTTATTAATCCATCAACAGCTATTTTACTAGCATAAATAGGTGCTTGTGGGAATTTTTTGTGTAAATCTGGTAGGACTCCACTATGATCTTTTTCAATGTGATTTTGTATAATAACATCTACTTTTACTTCTTTACCTTCTTGTTCAAATGCATCGTTAACACGTGCAAATAATTCTTCGGTTTTACCTGGATATGCATTATCAATTAATGCAGTTTTATCGTTTCCAAATACTAAATATGCATTGTAGGTTGTACCATCTAATGTGTATCCATGATAAGATCTTAAATCCCAATCAAGAACACCAATCCAATATACACCTTCACCAATTTTTTGAGCTTTTGCTTTCATTTTATCGACTTCCATTTATATTTTAATTTATTTAAATATTTATTTTAATATTATATTTAAATAGTTATTATCTTTATATATTTCGAGCAAAATAATTTTTTTAATAGATGATTTTCTCTCATTATTTTGTTCGGCTTTTAAAAATATTGTTCGTATATTAAGGAACATATTTTTCTATTATTAACCTAGTCATTTATCATATATAAATGTTTTGAAAATAATTTTTTAAAATTCAATATATTAAAATTGATTATTTTTTATTATTATTTTCTATAATTTTTTTTATTTTCTATTAAAATATTTTTTATTTTTTATAATTTTTTTTATTCTATTCTATTTAAAAATTACTCTTCTATTCTTGTTTTTAGTAAATAAATATGTAAACTAACAAGGATTCCTATTACTATTAAAACAATAGTAATCATTAATTTATTTGTAAATATCATAGATAAAATAAGCATAAACCATAAAAATACAAGGCTTTTAATTTTAACATCTTTTGGAATTCCAATTTTTTCTTTATAATTTTTTATGTAGCTAGCAAAGTATTTATTCCTCATTATCCACTTTTCAGCCCTTTCAGAGCTTTTTCCATAAAAAAGAGCAGCAACAATAACAAATGGAGTACTTGGTAAAACAGGCACAAAAATGCCTACTGTTCCAATACTTAGAAAAATAGTTCCAAAACTAAAATAAAATAGTTTTTTGATTTTCATTGTATCATTGTATGTTTATTTCAAAATAATAAGAATAAATTTTTAAAAAGTAAAGATAGATAGTGTTTAATATTTTTATAAAATGATTTTAAATAGCTTAAATATAATATTTTAATAAAATAAATGGAAATAAAGAATTAAACATGTTTAAAATACCTATTAATCAACTATTGAATAAATTATAAATCAAAAAAAAATTTAAAAAAATAAAGTCTAATAATAAAAGAATTAACTTGATTAAATAGATGATCAATTAGATAAATAATCAATTTAATAAACAAATCAATTAAATAAATAATCAATTTAATAAACAAATCAATTTAATAACTAAATCATTCTAATAAATTTAGTATTCAGGCTTTAGTAGCTTCTTTTCTTTCTTCAGGACTTAATTTTGAAAGTTTTTCCACTTTGTCTATGTTTAGACCAAGGGCATTAGCAACAGCTATTCCATATTCTGGTTCAGCTTTATAGAAAAGAGCTGTTTGTCTATATTGGATTCTTTCTTGAGCATTGCCAAGATGAACTTTGAGATTGTATACTAAATGCTCTTTGTCCTCATCAGACAATACTCTTCTCCAAAATTCACCAGTTTGGACAAAGTCAACATCTTCAACTGGACGTGTATGTTTGTCAATTACTCCTTGAATTTCAAAAGCTGGAGGTTTAAATGATATATCTTGTTCCGGACCATTTTGAGAGTTTGGATAATAGTTTGGACCAGATCCTCCATTATCACCTACATTCATAGGCCCATCTCTTTGATAGTTATTTACTTCTGCATTTTTCGCTTGGTTAATAGGAATTTGGTGATGATTTGGACCTAGTCTATGTCTTTGAGTGTCTTCATAAGCAAACAATCTTCCTTGTAATAGTCTATCTGGTGAAGGACCAATTCCTGGAACAAAGTTAGAAGGTGCAAAAGCAACTTGTTCTACTTCAGCAAAGTAGTTTTCAGGATTTTTATTTAAAACTAATTTTCCAAGTGGAATCAATGGGTAATCTTCATGATACCAAACTTTTGTTACATCAAATGGATCAAATTTATATTCTAAAGCCTCTTCTGGAGTCATAAGTTGAATATAAACATCCCATTCTGGATAGTTTCCTTCTTCAATGGCTTCAAATAAATCTTCAGTAGCATGGTCTGGATTTTCACCACACAACTTTTGTGCTTCATCATTAGTTAAATTTTTAATTCCTTGACGAGTTTTAAAATGATATTTAACCCAAACATATTCTTCTTTTTCATTGTACCACAGATAGGTATGGCTTGAGAAACAATGCATATGTCTGTAGTTTAATGGAGTACATCTGTCAGTAAATAAGAAAGTAGCTTGATGTATGGATTCAGGACTTAATGATAAAAAGTCCCAAAACATGTCAGCATCAGCTAAATTTGTTTCAGGGTGTCTTTTTTGAGTATGGACAAAATCTGGGAATTTTATAGCATCTCTTATGAAAAAAATTGGAATATTATTTCCAACAATATCATAGTTTCCTTCTTCAGTATAAAACTTAAAAGCAGTTCCTCTTGGATCTCTTTTAGCATCAGCAGAACCTCTTTCTCCTCCAACTGTAGAAAATCTTACAAAAACTTCTGTTTTTTTACCCACTTCTTCTAAAAATTTTGCTCTTGTATATTTAGAGAGATCGTTTGTTACTTCAAAGTAACCATGTGCTCCAGCCCCTTTTGCATGAACAACACGCTCAGGTATTCTTTCTCTGTCAAAATGGGCTAATTTTTCTATTAATTCTGTGTCTTGTAAAATTGTACGGCTTGAACCTTCACCAGTAGTTGTTGATGCTTGGTCATTAGCTATGGGTATTCCTTTATTTGTAGTTAACTTTTTAGACATTTATTTCCCTCTATTTTTTATTTACACTTATAAATCCTATTACAAAATTAAATTTATATAATATAATAAAAATATAATATTTATAATTATTTATATAAGTTATATTTATTTTTTAAGATAGTTCTTTCTTAATGAACAATTTTTAAAAATCTTATAAAAACTTATTAACAATTATTACCATATAAGCTATTAGTGAATTTGAAATAAATTTATTTTTTTTAAGCTATATTTTCATTTTAGCTTAAAATTTTACTAAGTTATATTATTTATTTTAAATTACAAATTTATTTTTAAACTTTTTATTATTATTTAAAAAAATTAAAAATTTTTTACTAATGAGTTCAATGCTAACTAAAAGAATTATTCCTTGTCTTGACTGCGACTTACAGGTGCCAGAAGGTAGAGTTGTTAAAGGCATAGAATTCAAACAAATAAAATATGCTGGAGAACCTGCTGAGCTTGCAAAAAAATACTATGAAGATGGAGCAGACGAAATTATATTCTTAGATATTACTGCCTCTCATGAAAGACGTGGAACAATGGCTCATGTTATTGAAAACGTTACAGAAGAGGTATTCATACCTATATGTGTAGGTGGAGGAATAAGAAAAGTAGAAGATTATGTTAACATGCTTAAATCTGGAGCAGATAAATGTTCTACCAACACTGCAGCTATTCATAACCCTAATCTTATAAATGAAGCATCAGATGTGGTAGGCTCACAAGCTTGTGTTATTGGAATTGATGCAAAAAGAAGGTATGTTGAAAATCTAAGTGATGCCCCTGACAAAAATGTAGTGGAAAGTGATAAAGGATACTGTTGGTTTGACTGTAGTATCTATGGAGGACGTGAATTTACAGGTATAGATGCAATAGCTTGGGCTCAAGAATGTGAAAAAAGAGGTGCAGGAGAAATTCTTCTAACCTCTATGGATAGAGATGGAACAAAAGAAGGATATGATATTGCTCTAACAAAAGCTATTAACGAAGCAGTGGACATTCCAATAATAGCTTCAGGAGGAGGAGGAGATCCTGAAGACTTTTATCAAGTATTTAAAAAAACTGATGTTAATGCTGCATTAGCTGCAAGTATTTTTCATTTTAATGAATATCCTGTTCCTAAAGTTAAGGATTATTTAAACAAAAAAGGAATTAATATAAGAAATTAAATTAATATAAGAAATTAAGTTAAAATACAAGAAATTAAATTAAATAATCTTTAAATTCCTAAACATAAAAAAGGATGTGTTTTTATGAGTAATACCCACAAACCTAAAAATGAAAACCATAGTAATTTAAATAAAAAAATTGACAATGGATTAGAAGAATATCCTGATGATGATTTAGCTAATGCTTTAGAATTCATACAAATTACACAGAATTTAGAAAAACTTAGTGAAGAATTAGTTGAAGGCAATGAAAATTATTTTACTAAAGATATTTCAAAATATACAGTAAATATAGGAATGTTATTAACTGAAGTTTATTTAAATCTCCCAAAAAATGGAATAACCGATAAAAAATATATTTCATTTCTTTATAAAACTAATGATACCTTAATTGTACTTTCTAATAAATTTAAAAACGATTTATTAAACCATAAAGACAACAATGATTTATTATTTGATTTTTATAAAAAATCAATTGAGGAAGATAATAAAAGCAAAAAAATAGTTTTAGATGGTCTAAATATGTTAATAGAATTTTTAGAAGATTCAAAAGAAGGTGTTCCTAATACTATTTATAATATAGACTTTGCAGAATCGAATTATAAAGGTGAAGATCCTATATTTTCTAAATTAAAAGATGAATTAAATAATGTTTTACGGATTTTTGAACTTTCCCAAAAAATAATTAAAGAAATAATTAATAAATAAAATTTAATTTATTTTATTTTATATACTCTTATAATAATTTTATAATAATTTTATTAGTTTTTTTTTTTTTTTTTTTTTTTTAAATGTTTGG
>NZ_LWMV01000217.1 GCF_001639295.1 Methanobrevibacter curvatus
CTTTTTTAACCATCTTTTTTAAAGAATTATAATCATTTTCTCTGAGTTCTAATTTTCTATGTTTCATATTATTATAATATATAATTTAAAGTATATAAACATTTAGAATTAAATTGCCTTAACAATATTATATAAAACATTCTATTATGATATTCTTTTTTCATAAAAAATTTAAATATTTATGTAAATCTTAATAGTGCTGTCTTGGAACTTTAATTTTTATGATAAAATTATATGTGTGGGAGTTTAATTTTATATTAGAAATGGTAAAATTTTTAAACTTGATGAAAATGGTAGAAATTATTTACAAACTTTTGTTAAAAAACCAAAAGAAAATTAAGAGCACAAGTAATTTCATTGTTTGATAAAGGTCTTAAAATATTGATATTGTCAAAATATTGGATATTAACCATAATATTGTGGATAATATTAAGTGAAACTATTTGGAAGAAGGATATGAGTATGCTGTGTACGACAAGCCTCGTTTTGGGTAACCAAAGAAACATGGAATTACTGAAGAAACTGAAATTATTGTATTGGCTTGTACTGATCCTCCTGAAGGATTTAAAGATGGACTGTTAGACTTATTGCTAAAATACTTTGTGACAAACAAGGTTTTGAATCAATAAGTCATCAAACACTTGACCTTATTTTAAAGAAAGCTCAAATAAACCTTGACAAGAAAATGTGATGTATAAAAAAATAGACAAAGGCTATCAAAAAAGAATACTTACTATTTTAAACCTTTATTCTAAAGGATATGATCCAAAATATCCAATTATTTCTTTGGATGAAAGATATAAACCATTAATTGGAGATATAAAAAATAGAATTCCTATGAAACCTGGAAATCCTGAAAAACATGACTACCAGTACAAAAGAAATGGAACAGCTAATATTTTTGTTGCTGTTGACTTTAAAGGAGGAAAAAGAGATATTACCGTAACAGACAGACGAACAAAATTAGATTTCGCATTATATATCAAACATTTAGCAGACAATGTTTTTTCTAATGCAAAAAAGCTCCGAATAGTAATGGATAACTTAAATACACACATTTATACTTCAATACTTGAAAATTTCGAATTTAAAGAAGCTTTAGATTTAATACATAAAATAGTTTTTTATTATACTCAAAAATATGCTAGTTGGCTTAATACAGCAGAAATAGAAATTAATGTAATGGATACACAATGTACGGGTAGAAGAATAAGGGATAAAAATCTTTTAATTAGTTAAACTACTGCATTTATGAGTAATAGAAATAATAATAAGTCTAAAATTAACTGGAACTTTAATAAAAAAGATGCTGACAGGAAATTATCTAAAAATTATGTTGAAACATAATATCATAAAAATTAATTTTCCACAACAGTACATGTGCCTACAATTTACTCAGTTTTTTTTTAGAAATATTTAATGGCTGATGAAAATAATAAATATTAGTTTAGTAAAAATATACTAAAGTTTATATGGTAGAAAAAACAAGTATAATATTATGAAACAAGGCAACATGATAAAACTCAGCAAACATGGAAAAATCATTTACACTGGTAAATCCATAAGAGGATGGAAAATAATCATAATGCCAGACGAAATACGACTAGACAACTACTACAAACCATCACATATTCATGTTCAAAATAATGGCATACACATACCAGTCAAATACAAAAACTACGAAGAAGTGGGACTAATTGTAGAACTACACTTAGAAAAAAATAAAGGACTCAATTTAGAAAAACTGATGGAGGAATTATCATGATAAAAATAAAGCTAACTAGAACAATAAAAGGAAATGATCTCACCAACGAATTCAATGAAAAATATGAATCAATGGAGAATCTTAAAGAAATATTAACTGAAGGAAAAGGAGATATGAAATTAGAAAGCGATCTTGAAGATTGGGAGTATTTCCTAGAACACCCTGAGGAAAAATATACTCAAGAAATGATAATACATGATGAAAAACCATCATTTTCACAAACTGATTTGGAGATACTAAATTTAGTGAAAAATGAAAACCCTTCATCAATATCAGAATTATCTGTGATGATGGGTAAAGACATTGGTAATGTAGCAAAAAATGTGAATAAATTAAAAGAAAAAGGATTAATTGGGTTAGAAGAAGGAAAAATACATAATACGAAAACACCTGTTTTCAATTATGATAAAATAGAAATAGCTATCTAAAAATCATCAATCTTCTAACATTTTTTCTAAATTATTTTTGCCAAATTTAGAAATAAATGCTTTAATTAATTAATGCATTTGGATCTGTTTGTTTTTTAAGATCTTTAGCTTCTTTTTGAAGTTTTTTAATCTTTTCTAATTTCAATGCATATTATTTAAAAGTTTAAACAATCTTTAAATTTTTTACCTATTTTCAAGTTAAATTTTTATTTATTTAACTCTTTTTTAAAATTAAAATTATTTTATTTATCTTTGTTGATTGTTAATAATGCTGCAGCAAGGTCAACTGAAGTATAACCTTCTTCCATAGCTTTTTCTATTGATTCAATGTTTTTTGAATGCTTGTTTTTGTCAATAAGATCTAAAACATTTTCAAGTAATAAACCATCTTTTTTCTTTTCAATGTCTTTTAAACTTGGGATTTTTTCCTGTTTAATATTAGTTTTAGTAAATTTACGAATGTCTCTTAATTTATAAATTTCTTTTCCAGCTACAAATGTAAATGCATATCCTGTTTTTCCAGCTCTCCCAGTTCGCCCAATTCTATGGATATAATATTCATTATCATTAGGAAGATCATAATTAAAAACAGCCTCAACATTAGGCACATCTATTCCTCTTGCAGCAACATCTGTAGCAACTAATATTTCGATTTTATCTTTCCTAAACTTGTTCATTACCTTATCTCTTTGATTCTGACTCATATCTCCATGAATGCCCTCAACAGAAAACCCTCTTGCCTTTAAGTCTCTGGTAAGTCTGTCTACTCTTCTTTTTGTATTACAGAAAACTAAAGAAAGATTTAAATCATAAACATCAATTAATCTAGTTAAAGTTTCTAATTTCATCTTTTCTCTGGTTTCATAGTATATCTGTTCTATCTTAGGTGCAGTTAAATGATGATGAGGCACTTTTAAGATTTCAGGCTTGTTTTGATATTTTTTAGCTAGATTTGTAATAGTTTTATTGATTGTAGCAGAAAATAGCAATGTTTGACGATTTTTAGGTGTTTGTTTTAAGATAAATTCAATATCATCTCTAAAACCCATGTCTAACATTTCATCCGCTTCATCTAAAACTACAGTTTCAATTCCAGACAAATTTATGGTTTTTCTTTCCATATGATCCATTAATCTTCCAGGTGTAGCTATTATAATATGCACTCCTTTTTTTAAAGCCCTTATTTGTCTTCCAATTGATTGTCCACCATAAATAGGGAGTATATAAAGCTTTTTCATGTGGGTAGATAATTTACCAATTTCTTCAGCTACTTGAATACATAATTCGCGAGTAGGACATATTACAATAGCTTGTGGGGATTTGTCTTTAATAAAAATTTTTTCTAATATTGGAATAGCAAAAGCGGCGGTTTTTCCAGTTCCAGTTTGTGCTTGGCCAATTATATCTTTACCTTTTAATGATTCAGATAATGTTAATTTTTGTATTGGGCTAGGTTCTTCAAAACCTAAGTCTTTTATTGCTTTTATTATTGGATTTGATATTTCAAAGTCTTCAAAGGATAAGTCATTCATAGTTGAGTTCCTAATTATTTTTTAAAGTTAAATTTCCTATTTTTATAGGCTATTTTAAAATTATAAGTATTTTAGTTATATTAATAAAGAATTTTTCAAAAACATTTTAATATTTTTAGTAAAATTTTACATATATTTATTTATAAAATTGATTTTTTTTATTGAAATGTTTTTTGTTAAAAAATAGTATTTTTTTCATAAAAATTTAATAAATCTTTTAAGAGTTTTTAAATTAATACTATTGATAATATGATTAAAAAAATAAGTTGTTTTTATCAAATATTTTAAATTTTTAATAATATTGTTATTATATTTGTTTCTTATTACATTTAAATCAATGTTTTTTTTACGGTTAAAAACTTTGATGTTTTAAAAATCCGATTTTTTTCATTTAAAAGTCTTTAAATTTAAAAAATGTTTTGAAATCCAAATTTTTAAGTGCATTTTTTTAGAAAAATTTATTTAATATAAAATTAATAAGTATTATTATTAAAAATTATTATTAAAAATTATTATTTAAATTTATTTTTTAAATTTATTATTTATTTAAAATTAATAAGTATTATTATTTAAAATTATTATTTACATATTATTATTAAATAATTGTTTAGTAATATACATGTAATATTATTAAATTTATTATGCATTTTTTATTTTTATTCTTTATTTAAGGTGATCAATTGTCAAGAATAGTATGGCCAGTTTATATAGATTCAACAAAGTCTAGAAAAGAAGGTAGAAAAATTTCAAAGGAATTTGCAGTTAAAACTCCTAAGTTATCTGAAATAATTCGTTCTGCTCGTAAATTAAATTTTAATCCTATAATTGAAGAAAATAAAAGTTTTCCTGGAAGTTGGTATGAATATTCAGGAAGAGTTCTTATTGACAATGGTGATTTAAAAAAAAATGAAGCATTAATAAATATTTCTAAAACAATTAGTTCTTTAAGAAATAAATAATTCTAAAATATTTTATAAAATACTTGATTAATTTTAGATTAGAATGTTTTCAAAATAATTTAAAATATAAATTAATTTAAAATAATTCAAAATTATATATTAATTTAAAATACTTAACATTTAATGATTTAAATGAGTTTATGGCTGCTTATTAGGTGAAAAATGGTAAATGAAAAAACAGATAATATAACCCAAATTATAACAGAAATTCCTAAATCTATGGGTGATTTGTATAAAAAAGCTAAGGAAATAATAGAAACATCTAAAAATATAAAAATTTACTCTCACAATGATTGTGATGGAATTTCAGCTGGGGCTATTTTATCTATTTTATTAGATAGACTTGGTAAAGAGCATGAAATTGAAATAATATCTTTAGATAAGTTAGAAAATTTAAAAATTACCCATGAACTTACTATATTTTCGGATTTGGCTTCAGGTCAAAATATTGACAAAAATGCACATGATGATTCAAAATTCATTATTTTAGATCATCATCCCCCAATTAGAGATATTAACTACAACGACAATGTAAATTACTCATTTTTAGAGATTAATTCTAATCACCATGGGATTGACGGTTCTCATTATGTCTGTGGTGGAGGTCTTAGCTATTTACTTGCTCGAGAATTTGGATTTAAAGATTTAAGTTGGATTGGAGTTTTAGCTGCTGTAGGTGATATGCAAAATGGAAGGTCTGGAAAATTAGAAGGTTTAAATTCTTTAATTTTAAATGATGCAGTAGATCAAGGTTATGTAGATATAATCAGTGATTTATCATTGTATGGGAGACAAACAAGACCATTATTTGTTGCATTATCCTTTTTTAGTGATGTTATTCTTCCAATCACCAACAACAAACGTGAAGCCATTGCACTTTTAGAAAAATTAGATATTCCAGTAAAAAATCAATATGGAAGCCGTACTTTAAGTGATTTAACAAATATTGAGAAGAAAAAATTGTTTTCAACAATTATGGCAATGTTATCTAAGTCAGTTCCTGGAAAATATGTTAAATATATTCCAAGGCTTGTCTCTGCGGATTCTTATGAGTTTTTAATGGAAGAAAATAAAACTTTTCTTAGAGATGCATCTGAGTTTTCTACTGCTATGAATGCTTGTACAAGGAATAATAGAGAAGACATTGCTTTAAGAATTTTAAAAGGTGATAGACTTGAAGCTTTAGATGAACTTGAAGTTGTTTCTAAAGTACATAAACAATATTTGGCTCAAAATATTCAAAGAATTCAAGATCAAAAACTAATTGTTCAAGATGAAAATATCCAATACTTCAATGGCGAAGGAATTAAGAGTAGTGTTGTTGGAACTGTTGCAGGAATGATTTTAAGTTACGGGGACTGGAAAAAACCAATTATAGGTTTTACACGTGTTAGTGATGAAAATAAAGATTGGAAAGTATCTTTAAGATGTTCCAGACTTCTTGCTTTTGATGGGATTCATTTTGGAAATATAATTAGAGATATTTCTCAAAAAATCGGTGGAAATGGTGGTGGACACTCAGTTGCATGTGGTGCTTATATTCCTTATGAGAAGAAAGACGATTTTTTATCCCTTTTAAATCAGAAGCTGGAAGGTTTAATTTCTAAATAGCTTTTAAATTTCTAAATGTCTTTTAAGTAATAATGACAATAATATCAATAATAATAGTAACAGTAGTATAATAGTTAGTGATAATAATAATAATAATAATAATAATAATAATAATAATAATAATAATAATAATTTTTAAATAGTAATATTTTTTAATAGAAATAGTTTTTATATATTTATAATTTATAAATAGCAATATTTCACATGTGGTACAATGATTTTAAAGATTAGAAAGTTAAATAAGGTTGGTGGAGAGATTAAAGCACCTCCTTCAAAAAGTTACACTCATAGAGCAATTATAATATCTTCATTTGCAGATGGTGAGTCCATTATTCATGATCCATTAATATCTGAGGATACTCTTTCTTCAATTGGTGCATGTGAATCCTTTGGCTCTAAAATAGAACTAATAAATGATGATTCTGATTTAAAAATTATTGCAACTAAAAACATTGAAAATAGCTCTACTGAAGCAATTGATTTGAAAAATTCAGGAACTACTCTTAGAATAATGACTTCAATGGCAGGATTATCCTGCAATTCTACAGTTTTTACAGGAGACAAATCTCTTAGAACTCGCCCTATGGGAATTTTAATGAAATCTGGAAAACAATTAGGACTTAATGCTAAGTCTCTTAGAGGGGATGAAAAACCTCCAATTAAGGTTAAACCAGGTTTTGTTGGTGGTAAAACAGCTATTGATGGAAGTGTTTCTTCTCAATTTATCTCTTCTCTTTTGATGGCAGGTGCTTTATCTGAAAATGGTTTAAAGTTAGAAGTTAAAGGAGATTTTATCTCAAAATCTTATGTTGCAATGACATTAGACATTATGGAAAAATTTGGAGTTAATATTAATTCAGATTTGTCTACAAAAGGACATGAAAATTGTAATGAATATGAAAAGAAATGTGCATCCACATTTTTTGATTTAAAACCTCAAAAATATATTTCAAGAGAATACACTGTTGAAGGGGACTATTCATCTGCATCTTATCCATTATCTGCTGTAGCTATTAATGGAGGAGAAATAAAGGTTAAAAACCTTTTTAAAGAATCAAAACAAGGAGATAAAATCATAATTAATATTTTAAATCAAATGGGTTGTGAGGTATCTATTTTTGAGGACTATGTGATTTTAAAATCTAATGGAATGCTTAGAGGGGTTGATGTTAATCTTTACAATTCGCCTGATCTGCTTCCAACTGTGGCGGTTTTAGGTGCAATGGCTGAAGGAACTACTAAAATAACAGGAGTTCGTCATGCAAGATTTAAAGAAACTGATAGAATAGCTAAATGTTCTGCTGAGTTAAAGAAATTAGGTTGTCATGTAAATGAGTTTCATGATGGTATGGAAGTCATAGGGGGAATAAACTCAGGAACAGTAACATCTCATGGCGATCATAGAATAGCTATGGCCTTTTCTCTTCTTAACTTAAAACATGAAGTAGCCATTGAAAATGGGGATGTTTTTTCCGTATCTTTTCCAAATTTCCTTGAAGTTATGGCAGAAATTGGTCTAGATTTTGAATTGATTTAATGTTTAATATTTAAAATTTAATATTTAACTTTTTTATATTTATTTTTTTTATATTTAATATTCAATTTTTTTTATATTTTTTTTATATTTAATAAATCATATTTTTATTAAGATTTTATAATTTATACTTTGCACTTTTTATTTTTTTGTTTATTTATAAGGGATTTTAATTTTATATGGAGTAGTCTTATGGAAGAAATTTATAAAAGAAGAAGCATTAGAAAATATTCATCTAAAAATGTCGAAGATGAAAAGATTGACAAGTTGTTAAAAACAGCAATGCAGGCACCAGGTTCGAGACTGGGCAGTGAGCCATGGGAATTTATTGTAGTTAAAAATAAAGACACAATAAAAAAATTAAGTGATATGGATCTTAATTCAAAACCTCTCTCTGGAGCTAATGTTGCAATAGTATTGATAGCTAATATGAATACATCTCATTTTAAGCATGCTTGGGAGCAAGATATGGCAGCAGCAGCCACAACTCTACTTCTTGAAGCTAGCTATTTAGATTTAGGTGCAGTTTGGATTAATGTTGCACCAAAGGAAGATAGGATGAATTATATTCGAAATTTATTTGATTTGAATGATTATTTAAGACCATTTAATGTAATTAGTTTGGGTTATCCTGCTAATGGAGAAGAAAATAAGTTTATTAATAAATACCACCCAGAAAGAGTCCATTATGAAGAGTATTAACAATTTTAATTTAATTAATATTATAATTTAATTAACTATTTTAATTTAATTTATTATTATACCTTTAATTAATTATTTTAATTTAATTAAGGATTTTAAATTTTTAAATTCAATTGATAAAAGAGAAAAATATGACTAAAGATGCATTAATACATAAAGATTTAAGTAAAAAAGAAAAAGTAGAGAGAATTAAATCTATAATGACTTCTTTGGAGTCAATTTTTACTTTACGTATATTTGAAAACAGAGACCCATATAAAGTTCTCATTAGAACAATTTTATCTCAAAGAACAAGGGATGAGAATACAGACAAAGCTTCTGCAAAATTATTTTCAAAACATGGTGATGTTGAAGCAATAGCTAATGCACCTATCGAAGATTTAGAAAAACTTGTTAAAAGTGCAGGTTTTTTTAGAGTTAAAGCAAGGAGAATCAAAGAAGTTTCAAGTCTTTTAGTTGATCAATATGGTGGTGTGGTTCCAGACAATATTACGGAATTATTGGAGCTTCCAGGTGTTGGAAGAAAGACAGCTAATTGTGTTTTGGTTTATGCATTTCAAGAACCAGCTATTCCAGTTGATACACATGTGCATAGAATTTCAAATTTATGGGGAATTGTGGATACTAAAACACCAGAAGAAACAGAAATAGAATTGACAAAATTTATTCCAAAAGAGCTTTGGATAGACCTAAATGACTTAATGGTTCAATTTGGCCAAAATATATGTAAACCAGGACATATGCTATGTGAAAAATGTCCAATAACTAACAATTGCAACTATTTTTTAATCAAACTGTATATTAAAATAGGAATATTTTAAAACAGTATTTAATTTAAAATTTATTACAACTTTATTATAAATTTGCTATAAATTCATTTAAAATTTAGCAAAATATTTGAAAAAGAGAAAAAATCATACATTGTTGTTTAAAATTTATTTACGTCATTAAAACTAATGTTTTTTTTAAATATTTTTGATTTTATTGGCTATTTTTAAAGTTAATAAGTTACTTATTTTATTTTTTCTATTTAAATAAAAATTTAAGATTTCTTTTATAATTTTTTACAACTTTTTATATCTTTTTTTTATAAATATAATCAAGAAAATAACGTTTAGAAGTAATAATTTTTTTTAAAAATTCTTATATTTATCTATTAATTAAATTAAATAATTATAATAAATATTTTTTTATATAATTAAATTATAAGTGATTATTTTAAAAATTAGACATAATAT
>NZ_LWMV01000218.1 GCF_001639295.1 Methanobrevibacter curvatus
TATATAAGTAACATTAAATTAAGTAAATATAATATATAAATTTATTATTATTATTATTATTATTATTATTAATATTGCTAAATTTATTATTACTATTACTATTATTGTTAATATTAATATTATTGCTATTAATATTATTATTGATGTTGTTATTAAATGATTACAATATTATATAAAAATATGTTTTATTTAAGGAGAGTTTTAAATGGAATTAATTAAAAATAAAGATGAAAGTTCTTTAGATGTGAAAATTATTGGACGATTAGATACAAATACTGCCCCAATATTAGAGAAAGAATTATCTAATGATCTTCCAGATATTAAAGAATTAACTTTTGATTTTGAAGAATTATTTTATATTTCAAGTGCAGGACTAAGAGTTATTCTTTCAACTCAAAAAATAATGAATGCACAAGGAAAGATGCTTATTAAAAATGTAAATGGCTTAGTTATGGAAGTTTTTGATGCAACTGGTTTTGTTGACATTTTAACTATAGAATAAATAAAAATATTTGGTGAAATAATGGATGTGTCTAAATTAACTTTATCTGGTCAGAAAAACCTTAAAGATATTTCTAATGGAAAAAAGATTTATGAAAACTTTATGGAAATGACTAAAGACCCAATCAAACATAACGAAGAATTTTTATTAAAATTATTAGAGGATAATAAAGACACAGTTTATGGTAAAAAGTATGACTTTGCAAATATAAAATCCATTAAAGAATTTCAATCAAAAGTACCGGTAACAGAATATGATGATTATATAGAATATATACTTCCAATGGCTATGAATGGAACTAGTGAGCTAATTACTGCTTATAATGTAGATCATTACTGTAAATCATCTGGAACATTAGGGAATCCTAAAAAAATACCTTTTTCTGTAAATGCACAAGAATCAATGCAAGATTGTACAAATTCTTATTTAAAAGCTTTGGTTGCTGATAAAATTGGGTTAAATTGGATTGATTCTAAAACAATGAGTCTTATTGAGCTCTCTATTGAAACATTAGAATCTGGTGCTACATATGGGGCAATTTCTGCAAAATTCATGCTTCAATTTAAAGATTATATTAAAGAATTATTTACTTCTCCTTTTGAGGCTTTTTTCCCAGAAAATGATACCAATACAAGATATTTACATGCACGATTTGGATTAATGGAAAAAAATGTTGGTATGGTTCAATGTGCTTTTTATAACTTTTTTTTAGAAATATTAAGATATATTGAAAGTGATTGGGAATTACTTGTTAATGATATTGAAAAAGGCACTATTCATGAAACTATTAAAATGTCTAATAAGGTTAGAGAAAGTTTAATGGAAAAAATAGAACCTGAACCTAATCGGGCTGCAGAACTTAGGGAAATATTTAAAGAAGGGTTTGATAATCATATTGTTAAAAAAATATGGCCTAGTCTGGCGATTTTAGCAGGAACTGGTACTGGTGGTTTTGCAAGCTATGCTAAAAAAATAAAAGAAAAATACACAGGAGATGATGTAAAATTCTTATATACGGGATTAAATGCTTCTGAAGGGAATTTTTCAGTGCCTTATGATTTAGAAACACAAGACTCCATTTTCATGCCTAATAATGTTTTTTATGAATTTAGACCTGTTGAAAGTGAAGATTTAACTAGTTTACTTACTTTAGATCAATTAAAAGTAGGTGAAGAATATGAAATTATTATAACTAATATTTCTGGATTTTATAGGTATCGTATGCAAGATATTATTCGTATTAGTGGTATGTTTAATAATATGCCAAAAATGGAATTTTTATATAGGTTAAATCAAACAGTAAACTTAGCAGGTGAGAAAACAACTGAAATTGTTTTAAGAAATACTCTTAATAGAACTGAAAAAGAATTTAATTTTGATTTAATTGAATTTTCAATGTATCCAGATTCAGATTGCAGTCCACCTACATATAAATTTTTAATTGAAGCATTAAACATTCCTGAAGGTGTAAAAAAAGAGGATATAAGACAATTTATTCAAGATGATTTATCTAGCTCTAATCCTTCTTTTGGTGATAAAATTAAAAAAGGAATTTTAGGTGAAATAGAATTAGATTATCTTTTTGAAGAAACTTATCTTTTATATAGAGATATGATGATTATGAAAGGTACTTCTTCTGCTCAATTAAAGCCACCTAGAGTTATTGTAAATGAATCTCAAAGAAAGTTCTTTTTTGCATTAATAGATAATGAATTATAAGGAGTTTTTTATAGTGGATTGTAATAAAAGTATTCCTGAATCACTAAATAACTTAGATGAACTTAAATTATATTCTAAATTTCAAGAATTTTTAAAAGATCCTTATAAAATTCAAAAAGAAATCTTATTTGATATTTTAAAATATGGAAAATCTTCTGAATTTGGGATTAAATATTCTTTTAATGATATTAAATCAATTAAAGAATTTCAAAAAAATGTCCCGGTTTCCGAATATTCTGATTATTTAAATGATATTTCAAAAATGAAAAAAGGAGAAGAAGATATTCTTTTTAATGGCTCAACTCATTCTTTTGTAGTTTCATCAGGAACTACTGGAAATATGAAGTATTTCCCTGATAGTGAGCGAGGACTTATAGCTAAAAATCTTGTAATGAAACTTAGATCTGTGCAGCTTGCTGTAATTTCTCCTAGATTATTAGATAATCCTTATATTTTGGGAATTACAAACTCTTCAGATTATGGTTTTAGTGAAGGAGGAATTCCGATAATGGCAGCATCTGGTCAAGGAATTAATAGCTATGAAGATGCAAATATTAAAATGATTTTACCTCAAGAATTAATTCAAGCAAAAGATATTTCTAATGAAGATAAAGATTACTTAATGGCTTTATTTACATTAGCTTCAAAAGAACTTACTGGAGTTATATGTAATAATTTAGCTCATTTTAATTTTTTACTTAAAGAAATTAAGAATAATACTCTTAAAATGATTGATGATTTAGATAATCATACTATTTCTTTAAATATTGATTCATCTTTAAAAGAAGTATTAATATCTAAATTTCCAGATACAAAAGAAAGGGCTAAAGAACTTAAAGAAATTTATTCTAAAAAAGGAGAACTTAAATCAGAAGATATATGGCTTAATTTTAAAACTGTGGGGTGCTGGCTTTCTTCAAGTGTAGGTAGGTGTGCACAAGATATTAAAAGAAATTTAAGTGAAGATGTAGATTTTTTAGAATGGGGTTATGGTGCAAGTGAAGGAAAATTTAATGTGCCTTTTAAAGCAAATATTTCTGCAGGACCAATAACTCCTTTTTCCTCCTTTTTTGAGTTTTTACCAGTTGATGGTGGGGAAATAGTAACATTAGAAGAGATAGAAGAGAAAAAACTATATGAATTAATAATAACTACTTATTCTGGTCTTTATCGTTATAATTTGCATGACATTGTTTCATTTAAAGGTAAAACTTTTAAAACACCAAATATTGAATTTGAATGTAAATCAAGTGAAAATATTGTTTGTAATGATGTTACATTGTATGTTAATCAATTTGACTATGTATTAAAGCAAACTGAAAAAGATTCTAATGAATTTATTAGCTTTTTTCAAGTAATTCCTTCAGATGATAAAAAAAGTATTTCTTACATTATTGAACCTAGCAGTAATGATTTTAATAAATTAAGATTTAGAGAGAATCTAATTAAAAATTTAAAGCATAATTTAAAATTAGAATTAAATAAATTGTTTATTATGAAATCAGGTTATCGTGATAGTTTATTTGTAAAAGTAGTCTCATCAGGTAAAACAATAACTTCAACTAAATTACCTACAATTGTAAGTAAAGATTCAATTTTAGAATCATATATAAAGGAAATTCTTATAACTTAAGGAGTGCGTTATAATTAAGAATACACTAACAAACAATTATTTAATTTTAAAATCTTTTAAATCATATCTATTTCTTTCAATAATAGGATTAATTAATGCTACTTTGGGAATAGTTACAGATGGTTTGGTTATTGGTAATTTTGTTGGCAATGAAGGTATGGTTGCCTATGGAATTGTTTCCCCTATTTTCATTTTAATTCTTGCTTTTGCAACAGTTTTTGGAAATGGAGGTACAATATTATCTTCTAATTATATTGGTCGTGAAGAAAGAGAAAAAGTTAATAGTAGTTTCACCATGACTTGTTTAATTGGCATTATAACTTCAATAATAATAACTATTTTTTCTCCTTTTTATGTAGATTATTTATCTGTTCTTTTAGGAGCTAAAGGGGCTTTAACACATATGGCTTCTGATTTCATGTTTGGATTAATATTAGGGACAACTTCTTTAATTTTCTCTCAAATATTGTTTTTATATACTAGATTAGATAATAATCCAAATTTAGGATTAATTTCAATTACAATTACAACGATTTTTAATATAACATTAGATATTTTATTTGTTACAGTATTCAACTTAGGAATGTTTGGTATTGGTATTGCAACATCAATTAGCTATGGCTTAGGTGTTTTAGTTTTATGTACTCATTTTTTAAGTAAAAAAAATACATTACATTTATCAAAACTCAATAATTTTAAAGAAGCTATTGATATTATTAAGATAGGATTACCAACAGCACTAAATAGAGTTTTTACAATGGCAAGAACAATTCTCACTAATAATCTTGCATTATGGGTTGGTGGAGTAATAGTGATGGGAGCTTTGTCTATTCAATCAAATATAAATCAATTATTAAGTGCAGTAGCTATGGGTGTGGGAATGACAACAATGTTACTAGGTGGGATTTTTTATGGTGAAGAGGATAGACGTTCACTAGCTGATCTTTTAAAAATTTCAATTAAATGGGGTTTATATATTATATTGCCTATTTCATTGTTCGTTATAGTATTTGCACCATTTTTAGTTGGTCTTTTTGGTGAAAACCCTGAAGTTCTTCTAACAGCAACTATTTCTATTCGCTTATTTGCATTATCACTTCCTCCTTCATTAATTGGAGTTATATTTCTAAATTTCTATAGTTCTATAAACAATACTTATATGGCTAATTATATTGGATTTGCACATAGTTTTTTATTAATATCTTTATTTGCAATCATTTTAACACCAATAATGGGTTCTAATGGACTTTGGCTTTGCTTTTTCCTTGGAGAAACTTTTACTTTAATTGGTCTTATTATTTTAATAAGAATTAAAACAGGAATATGGCCTAGAAAAATTAATGATTTTTTATTGTTAGATGATAGTTTTGAAAAGAATATTAAAGCTAGTTTTGCAATTTCAATAGGAAATAATATGGATCAAGTTATGGAATTATCTAATAAAGTTTATTCATTCATTGATAAATATCCTCAACATGATGATAAGCTTAAAAAAATTGCCTTATGTGTTGAAGAAATGGCAGGAAATATTGTAGAGCACGGTTTTGTATCATCTAAACAACATTACATAGATATTAGGATTGTTTTAACTGAAAGTGGTGTTATTTTTAGAATTAGGGATGATGGTAAACCATTTAACCCAATAGAATATGGTAATGAAAGCAATATTTCAAAAAATAAACTTGGAATTTCAATAGTTAGAGAAATAGCTAAAGATATTAATTATAGAAATACAATTGGATTAAATAACTTAACAATATTATTATAGGATGTAATTATTTAATAATAGTTATAGGTGTAATTAATTTAATAATAGCTAATAGGTATAATTATTTAATAATAGTTATAGGTGTAAATATGGAAAAAATTGTAGTTCCTGGAAAAGTGGAATACTTATCTCAAGTTCAAGAATTTATTAATTCTAAATTAAAATACTATGAGTTATTGCCTAAATTTCAAATGCAATTAGAACTTGTAATTGAAGAAATATTTATTAATATAGTAAAATATGCACATATGGAAGATTCGAGTGAAAATAAAATAGTTATTTATTCTTTATTTGATGAAGAAAGTTCAGTATTAACTATTAAGTTTGTTGATAAGGGAATACCTTTCAATCCTCTTAAAGAAGAAGATCCAGATTTAAATGCAGATATTGAAAATCGAAAAATTGGAGGATTAGGTCTTTTTCTTGTTAAGAAAAATACTGATGAATTAGAATATAAATATAAAAAAGGAAAAAATATTTTAACTTTTAAAAAATCTTTAAAATAGTTTTTTTTTAAAAATAGGTTAAATAAGAGGAAGAAAAATGGTTTTTCAAATTAAAAATTCAAATGAAAATAAACGAAAAATGACTGTATTTATAATTTGTAGTTTACTTTTTATTGTAGTAGCAGTGCCATTTCGTTATTTTTTTCCAATTTTTACAATATCTGAAATGCGACCAGCAAGTGCACTTCCTCCTGTTTTTGGAATGATGTTTGGATTTTGGGGTGCTTTAGGAGCAGCTTTTGGAAATTTAATTTCTGATATTATTGCAGGGTATCCTTTATCTATACTAATTGTAGGATTTCTTGCTCAATTTTTATTTGGATATATAGCTTATAAATTATGGTATGGTATTTCTCTAAATGGCAAATTTACATTTCCTCGTTTAGATTCTGTAAATAATTTATTAAAATTTATTATAGTAATTATAATAACTAGTGTAACAATGACTTGGTTGATTTGTTTTATAATAGGATCTTTAGGATTTTCTGATTTTTCTTCATTAACTAGCTTAATATTATTATTTAATAATTTTAATTTTTCCATGATTATAGGGGCAATTATAATTTCAATAGCTAATGTTTTTGGAATTAAAATGCATAAACCAATTAAACCAAAGAAAATGTATCTTTCTGGTAAAATATTTGATCTTTCAATTATTATTTCTACAATAATTGGATTAGTGTATACTTTTTATTCCTTTTTTTATAATCAAAATTATTATATATTCAATGTAGGAGTTATATTTTACTTACTTATAATTTTTTATGTATTTAAACCAATTGAAATAGATATAATTAATAAAAAAACTAAAGTAACATTAACTGAACTTTTTATTTTAGTATTTATTAATTTAGGTGCAGTAGTAGCAGTTTCAAATGGAATTGAAGATTTTTATTCTTTTCAACATATTACTAACCTAGTTAGTTTTTGGCTTAAAATTTATAATGATATGGCTATTAATATTGTTATATTTTATATTTTTTCAATAGTCATTTTATGGTACATTGAAAAAAATATCACAACTCCAATAGAATCAATGTCTGAGGCAGCTGAAGATTATATACAAAGTGAAAATAAAATAATGGATTCTTCTTCAATTATATCTCAAATTAATCAATTTGTAGATAATAGTAATGAATGTGGAATTTTATCAAGATCACTTATTCGAATGATTGAATATATAAAAAAATATATGAAAAATTTAGAAAAAGTAACTTCAGAGCGAGAAAGAATAAATACCGAATTAAATATTGCAGCTAAAATTCAAGAAGCTGCACTTCCTAAAGAATTTCTAAGAACAGATGATTTTGAAGTTTATGCTTTGTTTGAACCTGCAAAAGAAGTTGGTGGGGATTTTTATGACTTCTTTTTAATTGATGATGATCATTTAGCTATTGTAATTGGTGATGTATCTGGTAAAGGAATTCCAGCTGCACTATTTATGATGGTGTCTAAATCACTTTTAAAAAATGAAGCCAAATTTGGTATGAAACCAAATCATATTTTTAACATTGTAAACAATCAACTTGCAGTAGATAATGACGAAAACATGTTTTTAACAGCATGGATGGGAATTTTAGAGTTAAGCACTGGAAAGTTGGAATTTACAAATGCAGGACACAATCCTCCTTTAATAAAAAACAATTCTCAAAAATATGAATTTCTTAAATCTAGAGCTAACTTTGTCTTAGGACCTATGGAAAATATTAATTATGATAACAACGAATTACAATTAACCAAAGGAGATAAAATTTTATTGTATACTGATGGGATTAGTGAATCTATCAACAAAGATAAAGAATTCTTTGGAGAAGAAAAAATAGCTAATATCTTAAATAATAGTAATTTAGATATAAAAGAGTCTTTAATTAAAATAAAAAATGGTGTTGATAATTTTGCAGAAGGTCTTGAACAATTTGATGACATTACTATGCTAATATTAAAATATAAGTAACATTTTCATAGTTTTATTATAATCTTTCATCAATACCACAATCTATTTATTTCATATAAGAATGATTCTTTAAACATTATTTCTTATTTCCGTTAATATAAGATGTTGCTTAAATTTTGCAACTGTTTGGTATATTTGGTGACAAAATAACTTATAACAAATCCATGAACAAAAATAAACATTATCGTAACAAGCTAACTCCAAATGTTAAAAAAAAAAAAAAAAAAAAAAAATAGAAAAAAGAAAAAAAACCTAATAGAACTACTCACAGAAAAAACAGACATTAAAAAGCTATTTAAAAAAGAAAAAAAATAAATATAGCTTTAGACAATTACAGTGTTCACCACACAGAAATAATTAAAACAACAGATGAAATTTTAAATATGAACTCAATCTACTTACCATCAAAATCAGCCTATTTAAACCATATTGAAGATATATAAAGAAAAATAAAGATCTAATTATCACATGAATTCATTAAAAACGAGAAATTTTTAGAAAATCATTTTACAGAGTTATTTAATTAATTTGTGGACTCCTCATCATTTTATGAAAATTGGTTAGGCAAATACATAAAATGTTAAAAAAGTTTAGGTAATATACTATATACTATAATTAAAAATATAGTCATGAAAATAAAGTTTATAACTAATTATATTTTTTAAAAAATTTTATATTCATTTATTTATCAATCTAAATAATTACAATATGTATTTTTTTAATATAAAACAATTAAAGATTATTTTAGAAATTAAAGATAATAACAACTTATATTTATGAAATAGATTAATATCTCCATAAATCATTGATTAGAATCTTTTCTTTCAGGACTATAATTAAAAAAAATAGGATAAAGAGATAAATAAAATAATTATCTCAAAAAAAAAAAAAAAAAAAATATAAAAGAGGCAATATAAACCATATCCCCTCTAAAATGTGTTCAAATTATTCCTTTTTTCTTCTATATAGAATAGTAAACATAGATAATAACGCTAAAAGTAATGCAAATATAGGAACACCAGTATGTTGCATTCCAGAGCTACCTTTAGGAACTATATTATCTTTAGCTAAAACATTTACAGTAGCTGTATCTTGACTTGCACGATACAAGTAATCTCCTGCAAATCTAGCAGTATACTCAAATGCACCTGCTTTAGTAGTTTTATATGCAAATGTAGCTATTCCTTTACTATCTGTATAGTTAGATCCAACTAACTCACCATCAATATAGAATCTAATAAGTTTACCTTCCAATGGGTCATCTGTTAAGAAAGCTTTTAAAATTGCATAATCTCCAACATAAACAACTGCATCATATGCAAATAAGTAAGTTTTGTTTTTAACAACATCATAAGGAGATATAGGTTTAAATTGATAGTTAGTGTAATTTGAACCAACATTAATAATACCTGTACTCACATTAACCTCACTAACAACAAGACTAAGACCATTAACTCTAGCAACAACATCAAAACTAGTAGTTCCTCCATTATCAAGAGAAACTAAACTCCATTTAACAGTTTTTCCTTGAGAGTTATAAACTCCATTATCAGAAGAACTTAAATAAATTAGAGAATTACTTAATAAGAAACTTACATCAGTAGAAGTTGCATCAGGACCATTATTCTTAACTGTAATAGTGTATTTAACTGTATCACCAG
>NZ_LWMV01000219.1 GCF_001639295.1 Methanobrevibacter curvatus
GATTAATATTAGTTATCTATTAATTATAATTATTTTAAACATTTATTTTTTATAAAAATGTATATTAATGCTTAAAAATATTTTAATTTATTTTAATTAGATATCTATTTTACAAAAAATAATCTTACACAGCCTATTAAAAATAATAATAAAAAAGATAATTATAAGTTAATTCAATATTAGTCATATGTATTAACTAAAAATATTTTTTATACAATTTTTAAAATATTATAATATTATATGTTTTATAAAATACTTAAACTTTAGGAAAAAATAAAATTATATTTTTTTATCTTTGATTTGATTTAAAATAGCTTTATTCATTGCAATTGCAAATTGTTCTTTGTCACTACTTGATAAAGTAGAAGTATATGGTTTTGATATTAAACTAAGAGCAAAAGGAGAAGGAATTAATGTATTAATTGTTTTAAGTTCTATTTGTCCATTTTTAATCTTGCTTAAAATTGATTTAGCATTACTATAATCCATGTAATCTTCAATTGTTTCTCTTTGAGCTTCCTTTAAGATTGGAAATTCATCATCCATATCATTAATAAACTTTAATAAAATCTTACTTCTAACTTGTTGCATTCCAACAGGCTTTTTTTCTCCTTTATAATTTCTTAAGGTCATTAATGATCTTCCAGCACAATGTCGAAATCTAGTTGCTAAAATTTCAGTGTTTTTAACAGCTTTAATTAAAATATCCCATAAATTATCAGCATTAATTGTTTTAAATGCTTCAATCCCATATAGTTTTCCATCAGAGCTTAAATAAAATCCATTATCATTAACCAATATATTAACATCAGAGTTATACTTTTTTTCTACGATATATGCAGTTGCTCTTGCCAATGCTTCATTTGTCTTTTTTCCAAAAAGAGTATGAAATATTGCAAAGTTGGTTTTTCCAAAACCTTTGTAGTATTCAATTAAAATCTTTTTATTTGAGGGTATTTGAGCATAAAGATATTGTTGTCTAAAGTATTCATATATAATTAAAGATTCATCTTCATTGATGTATAAATATTTTTTTAAAAAAGAAATTATCTCTTCCTTGCTCCTTTTAGCTTGAAATTTACCTTCTAAAATAGCTCTAAGCCTTTGAATATCCCAAGCTAGAGAAAAAGAAAGTGGAAGTTTTTCAGAGTACCAAGAAGGAATTGTAGGAGGTCCATGAGCAGGAGAAACATTTATTGTCATTCCTTTTCCATAGTTAAACCTATATATTCTACCACCAAGGGTAAAAGTGTCTCCTTTTTTAAGATTTTCCATAAAATCCTCTTCAACTTTTCCTATTACCTCACCATCACATTTAACTAAAACACCAGAAGTATCAGGAATTGTTCCAATGTTAGTTGAATAAAACATTCGTGCTAACTTTCCTTTTTTTCCAAAAATATTTTTATCATAATCTATCCAAATTTTTGGATAAACTGATCTTTCCTCAAGTTCTTGATATTCTCCAGATAAATAGCTTAAAACATCGTCATAATCATCTTTTTCAAGGTTTTCAAAAGAATAGCTTTTTTTAATTACATCAAAAGCATAGTCAATATCCCAAGGATTTTCTATAGCCATTCCATATATGTGCTGGGCTAAAACATCTAAAGGATTTTTTATTATTGATAACTTATCAATTTTTCCCTCTTTAGCATTTTTTAAAATTAAAGAACACTCAACTAGCTCATCTCTAGATGTTACCATTATTCTTCCATTTGAAATTTCATTTAACTGATGTCCACTTCTTCCAATTCTCTGTAATGCTCTTGAAACAGATTTAGGTGAGTTGATTAAAATAACCAAATCAATATATCCAATATCAATACCTAATTCAAGAGATGTAGATGAAACAATGGCTTTTAATCTACCATTTCTTAAATTTTCTTCACTAAGAAGTCTTAATTCCTTTGAAATAGCTGAATGATGAGCCATTATATTCTTGGAATTGTAATTATCTGGAAATTGCTTTTTAAGGTTGTAAATAATTCTTTCTGTTGCACTGCGAGTGTTTGAAAAAATTAAAGTGGTTCTATGATTCATAATCAATTCATTTAATGTAATGTAAAAATCTTGAGAATATTCTCTATTTTCAAATAGTAATTTATCCTTGTTTAAAGAAATAAGTTCAATATCAAGTTTTTTTAGATAATTAACATCTATAATTAAACAGTCCCTGTCCACACCATACTCATTTCCAACTAAAAATTTTCCAATATCTTCAAGTGGAGAAACTGTTGCAGAAAGACCAATTCGTGTAAATCCACCTATTAAATGTTGGAGACGTTCAAGAGACAAAGATAAATGACTTCCACGCTTATTATCTGCAAGAGCATGTATTTCATCCACAACTACATACTTCACATGAGACAATTTCTCTCTAAACTTTGGTGCAACTAAAAGAATAGACAAAGTTTCTGGAGTGGTTATTAAAATATGAGGTGGATTTTTTAACATCTTAGATCGCTCATATTGGGAAGTATCACCTGTCCTAACAGCTTTTCGAATTAATAAATTTTTACCAGCTATTTTTTCAATTCCTTTAAGTGGCTCTTCTAAATTCCTGTTGATGTCATTGTCTAATGCTTTAAGAGGGGATATATAAATACAATAGACCTTATCTTCCAATTTTTCAGCTTCTG
Source organism: Methanobrevibacter curvatus (assembly GCF_001639295.1). Classification (GTDB taxonomy): domain Archaea; phylum Methanobacteriota; class Methanobacteria; order Methanobacteriales; family Methanobacteriaceae; genus Methanoflexus; species Methanoflexus curvatus. Next base: position 2,643 of record NZ_LWMV01000219.1, read on the forward strand.
CAAGGTAAGTTAAATGATTAATAATCCCTAAAAAAGCAGATAATGTTTTACCTGATCCTGTTGGTGAAGATATAAGTATGTTGTTTCCTTTAATTATATCTACAATTGCTCCCTTCTGAGCTGGTGTAAAATCATCAAACTTTGATTTAAACCATTCCAAAACCCATGGATGAAGATGAGAATATATTTTTTCCTTAGAATAAGATTTTGTCTGCTTTTTAATCATAAAAACACATAAAATAATTTAAATTTAGATAATAAAAATTAAATAAAAATTTTAAGACGATTAAATTCATATATCAAATATTAAAATAATAGATATTTGGTTAATATATATTTAAGTTAGTAGAAATTTAAACTAATTAAATATTTAATATGTAAAATTATTTATAATCTTCCAATGCAAAAATAAAAAAATGATTTAAATTTAATATTATAATTATTTGATTTAAAAACATGAAATATTTAATTATAAAATATATAACATTGATAAAAAGAGAGGGATTTTTCATGACTACAAAAAGATACCACTAAAAAAAACATATCAAAACAAGTTCAAGAAAAGGACTTAATAGGATTTAAAATTAAAATTAAAATTAAAATTAGAATTAAAATTAGAGCTGGACTATGGAAAGTTAAATGTTGAAGAAGTTGCAGAAGAATTTGAAATGACAACTGAAAAACTTATTAAAGAAATTGAAGGAGGCATAAAAAAGATTGAAAATGGTGATAGTGTAGCACTTACTACTGAAGAACTTGCATCAAAATTAGGAGTAGATAATTATTATAAAGGAATGTAAGATCACTTATTCTAAAATGGCAATTAGATCTATAAAAAAATTACCAAAAGATGAAATTTCTATTTTGTTAGAATCTATTGATGAAATTCAAATAAGTCCCAATGATTCTAAAATATTAAAAGGAAAACTTCAGGGATGTATACGAAAAAGAAAGGATCCTTTTAGAATTGTTTTTAAAATAAATAAAATTATATGGTAAGATTAGTTGATAATATGAAATATTTATTCATCAATGAAAGTGGGGACTTGGAAATAAAAGGTTCAAAATACATTGTAATTTCTGCAATTTTAGTAGAAAACACCAATGAATTAAACAGAGTCATAAAAAACATGGAAAGAAACAAATTTAAAAAAGAGTTAAAAAATATTAATGATGCATTTTAATATATTAACTTCCATATTTTTCTATTCTACATTTAACCTCTTTATTTTTAATAGTTATTCCTACTAAAATAAGTTTTTTATCTTGGTATGGTTTATAATAATCTTTATTTATAATTTGATTAATAGCTTCGTCTAATAATTTATCCATTGATTTAGTTTTGCTAAATTTTAGCTCTAAAATAATAGCTATATTTTCTTTTACTAAAACCGCATCTAATCTTCCTTTTAATTGGATGATTTCACCTTGTATATCAAATCCTATGATTTTCATCCAAGATAAAAATAATATATGATAAAAAGACTCTAAATCATTTAGTCTGCTGTGTAAACTATAATTAATATTACTAAATAAAATTTCTAAAGATTGTTGAAATCCATCTTCATTGAGATTTATTAGTTGATTAAACATAGATTTAGACAAGAAGTAAATGTCTTCTGAAGATTTATTAGTATAATTCCCTAAAACATATGTAAAAAAAGATTCCTTAACTTCTTTATTTGGAAAATCAAGATTATAGATAGGTAACTCACCAGGGGATAGTTTTTTATCTTTAATTGTGAGATAACCACTTTGTAGAAGAATAGTTTTTAAATCGAAATTATTAATGTCAAAACTTGGATAAGTTCCAGAAAGAGTTAAATTATTGTTAAATAAAAGATTTACATTATTATCTAGTTTAATAATGTCCATTAAAAAACTTGGAGTTCCTGTTTCAAACCAATAGGTATTAAATGTATTGTAATGGAAAAATGATAAAATTGAGAAAGGATTATATAAAAAATTCTCACCATCCCAAGAATAACCATCATACCAGTCTTTAATATAATCAATTAGTTGATTTTCTAATAAATTATAATTTTTTCCACTATTTATTATATTATTTTTAAAATTTTTTTCTAATTCTGTATGTGTGTATCCACAAATTTTTGAGCATATTGGATCCATAGTTAAATCTACTAAGTTATTTAAATCAGAGAAAATTGACACTTTTGTAAATTTAGTCACTCCTGTAATAAAAACAAATTCTAATTTACTGTCAGCACCTTTTAAAGCAGCATAAAAATCTTTTAATCCATCTCTAATATCTTCAGATAATTTTTTATCTGAGATATTGTTTATTATTGGTTTATCATATTCATCAATTAATACCACAACATTTTTTCCAAAAGATTTTGAAACTTCCTCAATTAGTTCTGTAAATTTATCATTTGAGTAGCTCCCTTGAAGAGTAATATTAAAATTTTTAGCTATTCTATCTAAATAAAAGTTTAAGGAAATCTCTAATGTTTCCTTGTTGTTAGATTTTAATTTAGACAAATCCAAATGAATAACTGGATATGATATAGTCCAATCCCATTTATCATAAATATAAAGACCTTTAAATAATTCTTTATTAGCTTCAAAGAGTTCTTTTAAAGTATTAACCAATAATGACTTTCCAAATCTTCTAGGGCGAGATAAAAAATAATATTTTCTTTTTAAACCAATAAACTTTTCAATAATTTCTGTTTTATCAACATATATTTTGTTATTCTCTATAATATCATTTAGTGTAGCTATTCCCAATGATAATTCATCTTTTTCAATCATTTAAATCCCTTAATTTATATAATAATTTTAAAAAAAAAATTTAAAAAAGTTTAAAAAATAAAGCATTTAAAAAATTATATGTTTTTATTATATAATAATTTAATTTATGTTAAAAGTATTATAAATATATATTCAAATTCAATTAAAAAAAATAGAGTTTTTTTAGAAAAAATCATTTTTTCATTAATAAAAATTTGCTACATCTACATTCAAGCTTTTAAAAAAAAGCTTGACCAAAATGGTTTTCCAATTAATAAATTTATTAAGCAAACATTTTAGACTTAATGTATGAATATTAATTTTAAAAATATATTTAAGACTAATTTAGAATTAAATAGAAAAATAATTAATATGCAATGATAAATATGTTCTTATCTAATTTTTTAACTAAAGGAGATGTTGACATTTCAAAGAAAAAATAAAAGTTAAAGATACTGAAATTACTTTAATTTCCCAAGAGACAGATGACTATTTATCTATCACAGACATTGCAAAATATAAATCAGACGATGCAAATGCAGTAATTGGAAATTGGATGAGAAATCTAAATACACTAGAATTTTTAGGAATTTGGGAAAGTTTATATAATACCAATTTTAAACCCCTCGAATTCAAGGGGTTTAGAAAGCAATCAGGATTAAATGTATTTACATTATCTCCCAAAAAATGGATAGATAAAACAAGTGCAATAGGCATAATTTCAAAATCTGGTCGATATGGAGGAACATATCCCCATAAAGACATTGCATTTAAATTTGCAAGTTGAATATCTGTAGAATTTGAATTATATGTTGTTAAAGAATTTCAAAGGCTTAAAAATAATGAGTTAAAATCCAAAGAATGGAATCTTCAAAGAATGCTTTCTAAAATTAATTATACAATCCACACAGATGCAATTAAAAAAATAATTATTCCAAAGATTATAACATCCGAACAATCAAATTTTATTTATGCAAACGAAGCAGATTTATTAAATGTAGCTCTTTTTGGCAAAACCGCAACTCAATGGAGAAAAGAAAATCCAAATAAAAAAGGAAATATTCGTGATTATTCTACATTAGAACAATTGGTTGTGTTATCTAACTTAGAAAGCATTAATGCATTATTGACTCATCAAGAACTCCCACAAGAAATAAGAATAAAAGAGTTGAATAATGTAGCAATAAGCCAAATGTCGTCGCTTATTAAAAATAAACAAATAAAAAGATTAAGATAATTCATTAAAAATTAAAATTTTAACCAAATCAACAAAACATTTGTTTGGAGTAAGCCTTTTTTGAATTCTTGTGTATTTTCTAATTCAATAGCTATTTTCCTATTTTATTATCTAGAATTCTTAAAAAATTAGCTATTTTTTCTTTAATGTGGTATAAATTTTCAATTCTCTTGATAAAAAGAATTTTAGATATCTAATAGTATTTTATTGCTACTTTTTGGATAATAATGTTAGATAATTCTCAGTATTTAAAGCCATCTTTAAAAAAAGAATATGAAACATATCCTAAAACTTAAATTTCAAAAAAACTTTTCAAAAATTCATACTATCAAATTTAAGAAAATTATTTATATTTTAAACTATATATTTAATTAAGGTGATATTATGAATCGTAAACAGTTAGCTATCGACTTTGCAGAATCTTTAAAACATCCAGAGATTGAAAAAATAATTTTATATGGTTCTGTGGCTCGTGGTGAGGATAGTAAATATTCTGATATTGATATTTTAATTATTACAAATAATGAGTCAGCTAAAAAGAAAATTAAAGATGATATTCACACTAAAACATTTAATATTCTTTTAAAAACTGGTGAATTCATATCAACTAAGATTAAATCTTCAGATTATTGTAAAAAATTTAAAGATTTTTCTTATTTTATTAATGTAAATAGGGAAGGTATTGTATTAAATTAACTTTAAACAGTGATTTTTATGAAAGAAGAAGTGAAATTACTTTTTGATAATGCTTTTAAATCATTAGAAGTTTCTAAATACAATATTGATGGAGGATATTACAATACCTCCATTAATCGTTCTTATTATGCATGTTTTTATGTTGCAAAAGCATTATTGATCGAAAGAGGGTTCATTACAAAAACACACAGTGGAACAATTAGTTGTTTTGGTAGAATACTAGTTGTTAATGAAAATTTCGATTCTAAAATAGCCAAAACTTTAAAAGAACTTTTTGAAGAAAGAGAAGATGCAGATTATACACTTAAAATAAGTTTTTCAAAAGAGGATACTTTAGAATTTTTAAATGATGCAAAAATTTTTGTTGAAGAATGTATGAAATTTTCTGTAAAGTTAAGATAGAAAATATCTCATATTCTAATCAAATGAAGATTTGTTGAAGTAGACCTTTTTTAAATTCTTTTGTATTTTCTAATTCAATAGCTATTTTATCTAGATTATTATCTTAATTTCAAGTTTTAAATTATACTCATAATATACTTTCATAACTCTCTAATAAAAAAGTTGTCATAGTTCCAGCCAAATTCACAGCAAGTTCAGCATAAATAGAAGAAGGTTTAGGTTGTGATGTACTTTTTCCATGAGAATCACCAAGTTCATTTCTTAAAGCACCTACCCCAACAACAATAGAAGTACAACCTCCTAAAATCTGCTTTAATATTTGCTCAGAGTGTTGAGTAGGAGATAAATTTAGTTTATTTGCAGTTAATTTATATAATTTTGGTAAATCATGACTACTTTTATGTTCTTCACCCAAATTATCCAAGATGAACTTACATGTTGTTTCAACCAATGTTCGAGACATTGTTATTGCACCATCAGGATCAGTGTTCTTTCTTTCCAATGCCTTATCCCATTCAGAAACAATGTACTCATCAAATTTATCGATTTTAGTTCTAATTCCATCGTCAAAGTCTTTTTTCCTAGTATAAGGTAATGATTCAGCATATTCCAGTACTTTTTCAAACGATTCATTAATAAAGTTCCTTCTTTCAGCATAAGAAGGATATTTAGGTTTGATAAAATCCCAGAATTGTTTAGGTGATCTTTTATTTTTAACAAAATAAGGCAATAACTCATTTATTTCAGAAAATGATAAAATTTCTTTTCTTAATTTTTCATAACCTTCATCATCATTATAACTATCACTATCTCCAGTAGCAATACCAATTAATAAACTTTGAAAATCATCTATTTTAATAAATAATTCTTCCATCAAATAAAATCCCTCAATAAAATTTAATACTCAGTAGTTCGTAAAGCGTTTTTGCATTTTTGTTTTTTTATGTGTTTTTTGGGCTCTGTAAAATAGTTGCCTCCTGAAATTTTAGTATAGTGTATTGTAAAATTATTTTATAATAACTTTTTCCTTTTCCATATATTCATAATCACATTATCTATCCATCATTTTTATTTCATAAACATCAGAAACATTAAGCAATAAATGTTAAATTTTAAATCTTTTTTATCATTCATATTTACCGCTAATTTAACAAAACATTTGTTGTAGCAATCCTTTTTTAAATTCTTTTGTATTTTCTAATTCAATAGCTATTTTATCTATTTTATTATCTATTTCTGTTAGAAAATTAGCTATTATGTCTTGTTCTTCCTTCGTAGGAGTATTGATAATTATATCATTGACAATTTTTGAATTTAAGTTTCCTTGAGTTCCTGTTTCAGTTAATCTATGAATATATTTTTTATAATCAAGCAAATAATAATAAATATATTCAATATTTATATTATTTTTTAAAATGATTCCGAAAATAGCTTGACTTGTTGACATAGGAGTTTTATTAATTGCAACAAATCCCACAGATGCATAAATGGAATATAATAAACTATTTTCAGGAACAATCCATGCAGAAGAATTATTTAATCCTTCTTTAGTAATCGTTTTTGTAGTATTTGAAATATATTTTCCTTGAGATGTCATGTCTGCAATACTTAGAAAAGGAATGTCCCCATTATAATATTCATCTTCAGTAGATTTAGGAGTTCCACCAGCTTTACCAACAACAAAAATATCACTTAACTTCATTTTTTCCCAATCAGGATAATTTTCACCATTCGCATTTTTAAATCTTAATTTCTGTGCGAATAGTTGTTCCATGCAAAACTTCTTAAAATCCTTAAAAATATCTAATTTCTTTTCTAAAAGGTTTACTTTTCTATCAAGTGTTGTTAGAAAATCAGCTATTTTGAATTGTTCATTCATGGAGGTAAAATTTATTTTCATTA
>NZ_LWMV01000220.1 GCF_001639295.1 Methanobrevibacter curvatus
ATTAATTTAACCATTAGTAAAGTTGTTAATGTGACTAGTGCTTTAGATGGTCAGTTAGTTTCTTATATTATTACTATTACTAATCATGGTCCTGATAATGCTACTGGTATTAGTTTAACTGATGTTCTTGATTATCGCTTGATTTATATTAGTGATAATGCTAGTGGTGTTAAAGTAGGTCAGACTCTTAGTTGGACTGGCATTACAATAAACACTAATAAATCTTATATTATTCAATTAGTTGTTAGGTTGAATGGTACTGGTAATATTGGAAACATAGTGAATGTTACTGGGTCAGATCAGAATAATACTGGGGATAATTCATCTAATGGTAACAACAGTACTGTTGATACTAATGCTAGTATTAATTTAACCATTAGTAAAGTTGTTAATGTGACTAGTGCTTTAGATGGTCAGTTAGTTTCTTATATTATTACTATTACTAATCATGGTCCTGATAATGCTACTGGTATTAGTTTAACTGATGTTCTTGATTATCGCTTGATTTATATTAGTGATAATGCTAGTGGTGTTAAAGTAGGTCAGACTCTTAGTTGGACTGGCATCACAATAAACACTAATAAATCTTATATTATTCAATTGATTGTTAGATTAAATGGTACAGGCAACATTAAAAACATAGTAAATGTAACTGGATCAGATCAGAATAATACTGGAGATAACTCATCTAATGGTAACAACAGTACTGTTGATACTAATGCTAGTATTAATTTAACCATTAGTAAAGTTGTTAATGTGACTAGTGCTTTGGATGGTCAGTTAGTTTCTTATATTATTACTATTACTAATCATGGTCCTGATAATGCTACTGGCATTAGTTTAACTGATGTTCTTGATTATCGCTTGATTTATATTAGCGATAATGCTAGTGCTGTTAAAGTAGGTCAGACTCTTAGTTGGACTGGCATCACAATAAACACTAATAAATCTTATATTATTCAATTGATTGTTAGATTAAATGGTACAGGCAACATTAAAAACATAGTGAATGTAACTGGATCAGATCAGAATAACACTGGAAACAACTCATCTAATGGCAACAACAGTACTGTTGATACTAATGCTAGTATTAATTTAACCATTAGTAAGACTGTTAATGTAACTAATGCTTTAGATGGTCAGTTAGTTTCTTATATTATTACTATTACTAACCATGGTCCTGATAATGCTACTGGCATTAGTTTAACTGATGTTCTTGATTATCGCTTGATTTATATTAGCGATAATGCTAGTGCTGTTAAAGTAGGTCAGACTCTTAGTTGGACTGGCATCACAATAAACACTAATAAATCTTATATTATTCAATTGATTGTTAGATTAAATGGTACAGGCAATATTAAAAACATAGTGAATGTAACTGGATCAGATCAGAATAATACCGGAGACAACTCATCTAATGGCAACAACAGTACTGTTGATACTAATGCTAGTATTAATTTAACCATTAGTAAGACTGTTGATGTAACTAATGCTTTAGATGGTCAGCTGGTTTCTTATATTATTAATGTTACTAATCATGGTCCTGATAATGCTACTGGTGTTAGTTTAACTGATGTTCTTGATTATCGTTTGATTTATGTTAGTGATAATGCTAGTGGTGTTAAAGTGGGTCAGACTGTTAGTTGGATTGGCATTACAATAAATGTTAATGGGTCTTATATTATTCAGTTGATTGTTAGATTAAATGGTACAGGCAACATTAAAAACATAGTGAATGTAACTGGATCAGATCAGAATAATACCGGAGATAACTCATCTGAAGGTAATAATTCTACAATTAATGTTAATCCTACTGTTAATTTAAATGTTACAAAAACTGCTAATACTACAAATGTTTTAAATGGTCAGGAAATATTGTTTACTATTACTGTTACAAATAATGGTCCTGATAATGCAACTAATGTTAATATTACTGAAATATTTGGACCTAAGCTAATTTATGTTAATAGTTCTACTAATTTTGGTAATTATGATGAAACAGATCATATTTGGTATATTGGAAGCATTGCTAATAGTTCAACTGTGACTTTGACTTTAGTATTCCGTGTTAATGGTACTGGTGATATTAGTAATAATTTGCTTATTTATAGTAGTGAGAATAATACAGGTAATAATACTATAAATATTACTATAAATTCAAGTAAAGCTGTTAACTTATCCATTATTAAAACCGCTAATATTTCTGGAATTGTTTATTTAAATCAAAAAATAGCTTACACAATTACTGTCTCCAATTATGGTCCTGATAATGCAACAAACATTAATATTGCAGATATTTTACCTAATCAACTTCAATTTGTCTCTGCAAATGGAACTTATCACCACAATGCTGGAGCTGTCACTTGGAGTATTGCTGAAATAGCTAATGGTGATAGCTATACTATTAAGTTAATAGTTAAAGTTGTAGGTGTTGGAAATATTGTTAACATTGCAAATATTAATTCTTCAAATGAAACTAATGTTGGTAAAAACAGTAGCAACTCTAACGATTCAAATATCACTGGAAAACCCAATAATCCATTTAATGCGAATAAAACAAATACTAAATTAGTTGCCTATTCACCAAAAACTAATGGAAAAACTGTAGAACTTGTTGCAAAACTAACTGATGTTAATGGAAATCTACTTAAAGGAAAAACCATTAAATTTTATATAGATGGAAAATATGTTGGTTCCGCTATTACTAATGGAAATGGAATTGCTAAATTAGTTTACCATCCAAGTAAACCTTTAAGTAATGGAAAGCATAAAATTTTAGCTATCTTTACAGGTGATTATAAGTATAATTCCTCTCAAGGATCCAATGTTACTTTAGTTGATGAGAGTGCTAATGGTTCAAGTAGTGGAAATGGTGACAACTCCCATATGAAGCATACGGGTGTTCCTCTTATTTTAATAGCTATTTTATTCTTACTTCTACCATTAATAAGAAGAAAAAAAGATGATTAGTATTAATTTTTTTATTTTCTTATTTTTTTTTTAAAAAAAATTTTTTATTTTAATTTTACTAATTCTCCTTGTTTTTTTTCTTTAATTTTCTATTTATATGTAAATTCTTATTTATTTATCTTATTTTGCAAAGATATAAATATTTAAAAGCTTAATATATTTATTATCTAATTGTTTAAAATTATAAAACTTTAAATATAGTCCTGAAAGAGAATTTTCGAATTAATGCTTTGTTGAAATATTTATTTATTTTAAAAAATAAGTTTATATTATACCTAATTTTTAAAATAATGATTTATAATTTTGTTATATAAAAAAATATTTATTATAATTATTTAATTTAATTAATAGATGAATATAAAAATTTTTAAAAAAAATTATTACTTCTAAACTTTATTTTATTGACTATAGTTTTTATAATTTTTTTGTAACTGTTATAATCTTTATAAATTTTATAAATATTTTATAAATATTTTGTTATTGTTTTTTTAAATATATTTAAAAATATATAATAATGCTATTTTGATTTAAATGATAAAAAATAAGAAAATTCTTGTAGTTGGAGCAGGAAATGCAGGCAGACCAGTGGCTAATCTTTTAAATTTTTTAGATAATTCAATTCTTGTCAATGATTTAAATAGCTATGATGATCTTCCTAAAAAAGCTCAAAAGAATATTGATATTTTAAAAAATAGAGGAATTAAATTTTTACTTGGATCTCACAGTAAAATTGCAATTGAAGACTTTGACTGTGTTTTTATATCACCAAATATTCCAAAAACTTCTCCATTTATAAAAAAATTAATGGCTGCTTATTCTAATGGAGATATAAGTTTAATTACAGACAGAGATGTGGGATTAATTTTAAATGGCTTAATTCATATTCCAATGATAGGGATTTCAGGAACAGATGGAAAAACTACCTCAACAAATATGATAAATTACATAATGAAAGAAAAGCAAGAAACATTAATATTTTCATCACTTCAAAGCTCTCTTGTTATTGAAGGTTTAGTTGAAATGATAATTAATGATGAGGGTAGAAATAAAGACTTAGCTATTTTTGAACTTCCTCATGGAACAATTCGTTTAGTAAATGGATTGGACCTTTCTGCAGGACTTTTAATTAATTTAACACCTGATCATATGGATGAATTTAATAGCTATGAGGAATATATTGAAAGAAACATAGCCATTAAAGATTTAATTGATAAAAAAGGAATTATAATTGCTAATGGTGATGATCCTATTATTAGTACTAGATTAAACACTATTAAATCTAGATACATAGTTTATGGACTAAAGAACCCTCAAAAAATTGAATTTGATGATAAATCTTATTACAATCCTAATCTTGAATATGATGTATTTGCTGAGGATATTAAATTGAATGGGCTTTATGGTTCAAGTTTTAAAATGAAAACAAGTGGATTTCCAACTTTAGTTTGTGATAAATGTGGTTTAATAAACTGTGACTGTGAAAATATTCAATATAAAAATATCCTTCCATTTGAAAGAGAAATAGTACTTAAAATTCCAGGTTTAGTAAATGTTGAAAATGCAATAGCCACTATTTCAATGGGATTGATTTTTGGTCTAGATTTAGACTATTTAATAAACCGTATTGGAAACTTTAATGGTGTTTCTGGAAGATTTGAAAAAATTGACATTGTAAATGATGTTAATATTTTTATGGATGCTTCACATAACCCAGAAAGTATGGAAAAGTTATTAAATGGCTTAAAAATATCTAATAGATTAATTATAAGTGTTGACAACCCTGATACTTTAACCCCTCGAGATAAATTTAAAATAGGTGAAGTTTTATCAAAATATACTGATCTTATAATTTCTAGTAGTAAAAACGAAACAACAGAAGTCGTTGATATTGATGCATCAATAGAGATATTTAAAGGAGTAAATTGTGGTCCTTGTGGTGAGAATGATGTTGAATTTTTCATAACTGATTCTGTTTTTAAATCAATTTTTAAAGCTTTATCTATTGCAAAACCGGGTGATACAATTTTACACATTGGTCCAGGTGTTGTAAATGCTTATGATAATGTAAAAAATGATATTAAAAATGGAATTGAGTTTTTCAAAGCTTTATCTGGAAAAATAGTTCTAATTGGAGGATGTGGAACTGTAGGAAGTCTAATGGCTAGAGTTTTAAATGATAATGGTTTTGAAGTTACAGTTTCTGATTCCTGTAAAAGTAGCTATTTAGAAGCAATTTTTAAAGATGAAGGAATAGGTTTAGATTTAGGAGGACACAGTGAGGATATAATTAAATCAGCTACTGCTTTTTTCTTAGCCCCCAGTTTAAAAGAAAATAAGAAAGTTTTTTCTAAAATAAATAAATATTTAAAATCTTTAAACATAAGTAATATTTATGGTGTGGAAGACATTTTAGATAATTTTTCAACAAATAAAATTGTAATTGGTGTTACAGGAACAAATGGAAAGACTTCTACAGTCCATATATTAAAAAATATTTTTAAAACTGCAGGATTAAAAGTTCCTGAACACAATCTTAATTTACAAGGAAACACAGAGTTGATACCTTCACTTCAAGCAAGATTAAATGGTGATGTAAGCGTTGTTGAAATTGGAACTTTTGGAGTCAAAGGGGAAATTGAAAGGTCAGTTAAAGGATCTTTCATAGATTTAGGTGTTATTACCAATATTACAAAGGATCATTTAAAAAATGTAAATTTTAATGATTATATTAATTGTAAAAAGGAATTAGCCATTTATGTGGATGATTTGATTTTAAATGGTGATGATATAAATTTAATTAATTTTAAAAAGTATAATGAAAATGGGGACAACACTTTTTATGGAATAAAACAAATAAATGAAGATATTGATAATGAAGATGTTGAGGATAAAGAGTTTGTTTATGAGAATTCAATCATTGACCATCCAATTTGTCCTATTTGTAAAAATGAAATAAAGAACATTAATCCAATTTTAAATAATTTAGGTAAATTTAAATGTTTATGTGGTCATACTAATCCTAAATTAGATGTTTTTGCTTCAAACATCCAATTTATTGATTTTAATGAGGAAATAAATACTAATAATCTTAATAAAAATTCTAACAATCTTTCTAATAGTAATTATAACACTAATTCTAATACTACTTCTAATTCTAATACTAATTCTAGCACTAACTCTAATAACAATCAGAATACTGATTCTAATAATTTTTTAAATTACAAAAATAGTGGAAAGCATATTAAATATTCTTTAAATATTGGTAAAAATCATGGAGAAATAATATTAAGTAATTCTGGAATATATAATGTTTATAATTCACTTGCTGCTGCTGCTACAGCTTATAATTTTGGAATTTCATTTGAAGATATTGTTAAAGGAATAAGTTCTTTTGAAGGCGTTCCTGGAAGATTTGAATTGATAAATAATAGTCCTAAAATAATTTTAGATTTTGCTCATAACCCTGCAGGTGTTGTATCTGTTATTCAAACTGTATTTTCAATATATGAAAAAGAATTAAATGATAAAAATAATAAACTCATTATTTTAAATTCTATTTCATCTGAAAGTGGTATGGAATCAGATATTCAAATGGCTAAAACACTCTCAAAAGGAGATATTTTAATTCCTATTTCTCAATCATCTATTGTAGCAACTGATAAAGCTGATTTAAACAATCTTGTGGTCAATGAAAAAAATCTAAATGCTAAAAATACTAAAAATAACAAAAGTAATGAAAAATCTTTAAAAATAATTAAATTAAAAGGAAAATATGATTTTAAAAAAGAAGGGACTTTAGGTGCAAGTAAAGAACAAATAAAAGAAGCTATTGAAATAGCTATTGATTTAGCAAATGAAAATGATATTATTTTAATTTTAGGAGAAGCCGGTATTAAATTTTCAAAGGAAATAATTAAAAATTATTTAAAATAAAGTACTTAAAAGAAAATAATTAAAAAATAAATAACTTTTAATATGCAATTTTTTAATATATAATTTTTTAATATATAATTTTTTAATATATAATTATAAATGCTTGAATTTAGTCTGAAAAATAATTAATTAATTGTAATTTTGCTTAAAATAATTAAATATGTAAAAATTCATATCCCTTAAAGTATAAATCTGCTATTATACATATTTTTAAGAAATAATTGTCAACATTATGATTTATAAAATCTTCTTTTTTTAATATAAATTGATTTGCTTCATTTTCATTAATTAAAATGCCTTCAGCTTTTATTTCATCGATTTTTCCTGAAAATAAATTTAATCCATCTTTAATATTTATTTTAAAAATTCCTGAAACCTCTTCTTTTTGAAATTTATATGTATTAATATCTGTATTTGATTCAAATAAATATACCTCAGATATTTCATTGTTTATTGTTCCCATATGACTATTTAAATGATACCTTCTTCCTAAGAACATTAACTCTTTAAAATCAATGTCTAAACCTATTTCTTCATTAATTTCTCTTACAAATTCATGCTCTTTTTCATTTGATAAAATATGTCCTGCAACAGTAATATCCAATAAATTTGGAAAGTTTAAGACTTCTTTAGCCCTTCTTTGAAAAAGAATGTATTTATTTCCTTTTTTATCCTGCTGTACTATCCAACAATGAAATGTTTTGTGCCAAAACCCTTCTTTATGAGTTGCATCTCTTCTAGCTTGTCCAACTAATTTCATGTTTCTTGTATAAATATCTAAAATTTCCTCACCAGCCATTAAATTGTGTTTGTAATATTCTTCATTTAAATTATTGCTCTTAAAATCATTATTTTCCATTATAACACCTATTCTATTCCCTTTTTTATCCATTATTTCATTTTTTTATTTCCTATTCTTTCTTTTTTATAGTTTTATCCGCTTTTTGTATACTTTAGATCCACAAATTTCACAATCATCAAATTTATAACTATTAAGATATTCTTTTTTACAGCCCATGCAAACTTTTTTCCAATTGTAGATTGTATCTATTCCTTTATTTATAATGGGTTTAAATTGGATATCTAGTATTTTTAAAGTATTTTGTATGGTATAATCATCAGTAACAACTATAGGATTTTTATCTTTTAATTCAAGTGCTAAAGCCAAAAGTTTAATATCTGGATTAGATAATCTAAGTGTATCTCCAGATTTTTCTATAATTTTTTTTAATTCATTAAGACTCTCATCACTTACATCTGAAATTTTAAGATTTCCAGAAGAAATGGCTTCTTCAAGGGATAATTTTGATTTTAAATCTTTTATTTCTTCTGTTATTTCACTTACACTAAAATTGTTTTTTCCATAAGGCTTAAAACCATTTATAAATCCTGATGCATCTATTATGAAATAATTGTTTTTAGAGTTATTATTCTCTTTCATAGAAAAATATTTATTTTATATTCTTAATATATTTTATCATATTTCATTATATTTTAATTTTTTAATTTTTTATTAATTTTATACCTTAATTGATTTTATAATTTAATTAAGTTTATAGTTTAATTGATTTTATCATTTTTTAATTTATATCTTTATTAATGCAGTAAATTGTTTTAAATTATCTTGGAGTATTATGAAAATAGAAAAATTTATAGATAAAGCTGATTTAGATCATCATGATATTAAGGAAAAGCTAATTAGTCTAAATGGATGGAATTTAGCTATTTTAAATATAATACTTGATTTTAAAAATGATATTTTTCATTTTAATGATATTATTCCCTACTTTCCTATTTTAAAATCTCATTTTATACATAATTCAAATATTAGATCATCTGTTACTTCATCATTAAAACATTTAAGTAATTTAAAAATAATACATTTTTATGGTGGAGGAAAGTATAAAAAACTATTTAAAGATGATGAAATTTTATTCTTTAAAAATAATCATGAAAATCATGATTTGTTAAAATTGAGTCATTACAACAATAAATTTAATCATATTTCATCTTCTTCATATCCTTCTTTATCTCCTTTTTCACCTTCTTCATCTTTTTCTAATAATAATGCTAATAACAGTAGTATTAATAACACTAACAATTCTAATAATGATATTGACAAGGTTAACAATATTAATAACACTGACAATTTTAATAATAATGCTAATAGAGAGAATAATTTTAATCATGATAATCGAAGTAAGTTTAATGAAAAAAACAGATTAATGGAATTAAAGCCATTTGAGGATATGAATGAAATAAACAACCACAATTCTAATCTAAAAATTCAAAATTATTCTGTTTCAATAGATGAAAGGATAAAAAATTTAAATGGATGGAATCTAATGGTCTATGATAAAATTATTTCATTAAAGATGAACTGTTTTAAATTACAAACTTTACACTTTTTTTTTGCAGATTTTAAAAAGAAATATCCTAATAATAACAATATTAAATCTACAATAGCTTTTTCATTAAAAAATTTAGAAGATTTAGGATTGATTAAAGAAATTAGAAAC
>NZ_LWMV01000221.1 GCF_001639295.1 Methanobrevibacter curvatus
GTATATATATGTTATATAAAATTAATAACAATTGTTATATTTATTTTAAATTAGTTATCTTAAATAAAAAAATACCTATTTAAAAAAAAATATAAAAAAGATATAAGACAATGTAGAAAATATAAAAAAGATATAAGAAAAAAATTATTTATAAAACAAAAAAAATGACATTTTTCAATGCAGTTTAAAAAAAAATCTATTTTTTCAGTTTTATTTAATTATTATGTTTTAATTGTCTGGTAAATCAGTTTTCCATGTATCTTTAAATTTATCAGTTACTATCTGATCAACAGTGATTTCACCTTCTTTTAATTGACCATCAATGACCATTGCATCAATCCATTCTTGAATATATCCTTTAGCTACATCATTAATAGCTCCAGATGGACTGTACCAATGTGTATTAGATGTGTAAGGTAGACCAATATCTTTAGCTGTTATTTCACCAGCCTCTTCACGGTTATCATTAGCCCATCTTTCACCATCTTTAAATGCATTAAGGAAATCTCTAATGGTGTCAGGATATTTTTCTATATATTCATCACTGAATACAATTAAAACAGTTCCAGCTGCTTTACCAAATGCAGGAGTACTAGTAAATAATATTCTTGCTCCACCATCATGTTCTGCCTTATTAAAGAAAGGAGGGTGTAGAGTAGCTATGTCTATGGAGCCTTGTTGTAATGCTGCTTCTTGTTGAGGATCAGGGAGAACAACAAACTCATAGTATTCATCAGTTATATTATTTTTTCTAAACCAAGCATTAGTTTCTAAATCAGCACAAGTACCTTGAGCAGCGATTGCAACTTTGACTTTACGACCATTTTGTTCTTTAAATGCTTTAAAATCAGCTGCTGTCTTTAATGGACTATCTGATTTAACAAGCCAGTGCATATGTTCTTTTTCTACATCATTATTAGTTGGCTCTGCCTCACTTACAGCTACAGCTTTTGCTTTAGCTCCACTCTTAATCAAATTAATCACAGAATTAGGATGTCCTGCATACACATTAATTTCACCACTTATAAATGCCGCAGACTGTTGAGCTACAGGTATTTCTCCTTTATCCACGAAATTCACACCATATTTCTTAAAGTATCCTTTCTCTTGTGCTACAAACCAAGGAGTTCCAGCACAATCTTTCGTAACTGCTGCTTCAACTGTGTTATTTACTTGTTTACTTGAGAAAACAGTACTTCCTCCACCTACAACTACGACTGCAATTATAATAACTGCTATCACAGCAACTATGCCTAAAATTTTCTTATTAACCATATTTTACCTCATTTATTATAGTTTTTTCGACTTATATTTCTTTAATGTCCCAAATTTAATATTTTTATTAAAAAAGGGCAATACAACAGCATTTTCTAAATTAAAAAGTTATTTTATAGAAAGTTGCTTTATAAAAAGCTATTTTATAAAAAATAAATTTTATAAAAAAATAACATTGTTATAAATTATATATAACAATTGTTATATTATTATATATAAAAAACTATTAAAAACTTATATTTTAATTATTTACACATCTTAGATCAATTGAAATAATATAAGCAAATTAAACTCAGCTTATTTCCATATTTATTAAAAATACGGCCATTTCAATAGTTTTTACATTGTTTTCTAAATTAAAAAATTTTTTTATAATCATTTTTTAATAAAATGTAACTTAGTTATAAATTACATATAACAATTATCATTTTATCAAATGTAAAAAAACCTTAAAATTTAAATAAATTTATTTAATTATATTTATTTAATTATATTTTATTAAAAAATTAAATAAAACATCTAATTATCATTAAAAAGATAAATAAGATGTATACTTATTTAAAATTTAAATATAATGTATATTTAATTTATAGAATCTTAATATATAAATATATATAACCTATAAACTCTATAATTTATAAAATCTATATAATCTATAAAATTTTAATATATAAAATTTATATAATCATGAAATTTATATGATCATAAAATCTATATATTTAATCGAAAAACTGATAAAAAAGTCCCAAAGTATTACAATGGCCCTAATTTTATAGATTTTGCATTCTCAATAAAGTGAGTTCCACCAAAGTATCCTACATAGTTATCTCCTAAAACCAAGCGATTATATGAAGGAAATGTGACAGTAAGATGAAGCTTGTTTAACTTATTAGCAAATGCAGATTCAATAGAGCTTGCAAAAAGGGTTGAAAAAGACCTATTTTCAAGATGTTTCTGAATTTTATAAGTATCCTTTTCAAAAATTATCTCAGGAGAGAAATTAATCTCCTTACTTTCAAATTCTTTAACTATTTGATCCCTAAACTCAACAGGAGGATCGTCTGTAATAATAATGACCTCTGGAAGAGCTGAAATCTCATCAGTTAAATATTTAGTAATATTTATAGCAGTATTAGTATCTGCAGCAACTGCAAAGTAAGAATTAGGATCGTATACAATAATGGCATCTGCTCCAAACTCTAGAAGATCATAACTCTCTCTTTCTTGCTTGAATATATAATCTTCAACTTTTTTAGTAGGCAAATCAAGTAAGTCTGCAACTTTTCTTAAGAATTTAGTTGTTTGTATTGGACCTACTGGTGGACCTGGGAAAGATACAAATGGGGTTCCAAATTTTTCCTCAAGTTTTTTAGCAGCTCTATGACCAACCCATGGAGAAAGAACAAGATTATATGCTGCTGCAGGGATTTTCTCTAGAGTTTCTAATGTATCAAATTCTGTGAAAATAACATTAGCTTCAACACCTATGTCTTTAAGTATTTGTTTAATGGTTTTAAGTTCTCCTTTCCAAAAAAGATGTTGAAAAGGAACTATTCCAAAGATATTAACTAATTTTTTTCTTTTTCTTTTAGGGGTTAAAAGTTGATCTGCTAAAGCTTCAAAAAAGAGTTCATAACCATGAAAAGAGTTACCACTGAACCCTGGAGCATTAACATGTATTAAAGGAACTTTATCCCTGAATTCTCCAACTACTGCATCAACATCATCACCAATTAACGAAGGAACACAACCTGAAATAACCACAAATAAATCACTGTTAAACATTTGAATACTTGAATCAACAAGTTTTCTAAGTTTATCTTCTCCACCAAAAATAACATGTTCTTCTACTAGAGAAGAACATGGAACATTGGTACTACCGTAGTCACCAGTGGAGTTAAATCCTCCAGCCATTCCAGTACCATGAATTTGACTCATCCCACATCCAGAACCTGAATGCAAAATAGGAACTGCTTTTTTTAGTCCAACAGTTGCCTCATATACTCCTGAAAGAGAGCATCCATATCGGGGAGCTTCAACTACTCGGCTTTCATTATTAGTTTGACTTTTACACTGTGCCTTGTCATTTGACATTATTTATTTCCCCTTTTCAACAAAATAAAGTGGATCATCTTGTTCTAAATACCAATCTTGATAAACGATACCGTTTTCTTCAGTCATAATACGTTGGAAAGATTTATTTTTCAATGTTTGTAACAACAAGTTTCCATAAGCAATTGATCCTGAATATCCACATTGAGCACTTGCAACAGTTGGATCTCCACGAACAGCATGTAATCTTGCAATACTACTAGTTTTCAATTTCCATGCTCCTCCTTGTAGTGGGCAAGTTAATGCTACATCTGGATTTGTATGTTTAGTGATATGTACCTGCTCTGCAGATTGGAATGTATTTACCATTATATCAAAATCACCAACAGTATCAATAACATCCTGAAGCTCATTTAGTAAAAGATTGTCAAAATCTTGAGCCATTGCAGAGGTAGCTTTGATTCCTAACTCATCAAAGTAAGGTAACTGAGTAACAAGTCTTCCTTGACCTAAAGAACCAAGAACATTAAGTTTTCCATCCTTAACACTAAGGTCTTGGAATCCTTTTTGAAGTTCTTTTAATTTAGGAACCCATTTTTTATGTTCTCTTGCAATAAGCTCTTCACACTCTTTTTCTTTTCCAGTGAATTTAGCAATTTGACGTAACCATGCATCAGTATTTGTAATACCTACTGGTGAAGGATAAAGGAAGTATGGAACACCAAATTCTTGTTCAAGACCTTTTGAGAGATAGTCAGTGAAAGTAGGACATATTGGAGCAGTTACTGCAGCTTCACCTAACTGTTCAAGCTCTTCTACTGTACAAAACTCTGGAATAAAGTTTGCTCTAAGACCAAGTTCACCTAATAATCTTATTACTTCCAACCTATCTTGCCAAGTATAAGAGAGCATACTTGCAATGTTAACCAAATCTTCTTGTTTCTTTTCTGGCTCTTTAACAAGATATTTAAGAACTGCATGCCAAAATGCATCATATCCTGTCTGAATTATTCTAGACCTTACTGCTTCACAATGTATTGGTACAATTGTTGCATCAATTTCTGGTTGTAATTCATTTACAGTTCCTTCAATATCTTCGCCAATTATTCCTGTAACACAAGTTGTTAATATAAAAATCGCTTTAGGGTTATATCTTTCTTGAGCTTCTCTAATAGCTTCAGCCAAGGTGTCTTTAGCACCAAAGACAACATCATCCTCACTTAAATTAGTTGTTAACCAATGAAGTTCAAAGTCCTCTGGTCTGCCTAATTCTTGTGGTACCAATCTAAAATATTCGTTGTATCCTAAAGCTGTTGTAGAACAACCTACAGGACCATTAAATATTACGGCAGCATCCCTTATTGATGCAACTCTTACAGATAAATAAAAGTTAAGAAGACATCCACCAGACTGTTGGAAATCCCTGTCAGTACATTTTAAGCTACCTTTTTTACCTTCTTCTAAAAGTTCACTTGCTTTTCCAAAAAATACATTTATTCCATTTGCACGATCTTCTCTTGTCGGACATGTATTTTTACTAAGATCCAATTTGAAATCTGTATCCAAATCACTTGGATTAATATTATTATTTGCCATTTACTATCCCCTTCTGTACATTCATTAATTATATTATCCCTATAGTTTTATCCTATAATTTTATCCTATAATTTTATTTCTATAGTTTTATTCCACAGTTTTATTCATCAATTTTTTCATTTAAAATGCCATTTAATTTTTACAATTATTCGTTTATTATGAATTTGATTTATTTATATCATATTTTTTTTAATTTTTGAAAAATTTTTATAAGTTAAATAATTTCAATAAATTATAAACAGTTCAATTATAATTAATTATAAGCATTATCATGCATTATTCCATCTTTCATATAATATACACTCCCAAAAAATTAAAAATATCTCCTGACACCTAGAAGCTAAAATGTTAATTCTTAGTAAAATGTTAACCCATACATTATAATTAATCAATATAAAATTGTTAATTCATGTTTATAATACGAACTACATCTAAATCCAAAAACATTACGATACCACTCTTTTTTAGACTTATTTAAACTCAATATGACCAAATAAGTAGACAACCCAAAAAAATCAGCCAAAACATTAATCAATCTAGTTATGTCCTTCGATTTCAGTAATTTAGGAGGCAAATGATTTTCAATAACTTGATTGGAGATTTTATTTGACATATTATTGTTTTTAATTTAATAGTTGCATCTTATCATTTAATACATATATAAATGTATTTATAACATCACATTAATATTTCATAACAATAGTTATATAACATTGTTATTTTTTTATATATAACAGTGTTATGTTTTAATGATATATAAATGTTTTGCTAAGTTGAGGTTGTAAAAAAGCATGAAGTTTTTTGGAGAAATCACTTTTCATTTATAAACATATAATTAAAACTGAAAATTTTAGAAAAAATTCTACAAAAATTTACACCCTCTAATTATCTAATACTTAAGTTATAAAATACTATGCGTAATTTTTGTTAAAAGGAGTGTTTAAAAATGCCATTAAAGCATGAATTGTTAGGACTTTTAGAATATGGATCAGTGACAGGATATGAGTCAAATAAAAATTTAAAGACACATTAAATCATTTTTAGCAAGCCTAAACAAGCCAAATGTATATAATATTAAGAAACAAGCATTACACCTTGGTTGTAAAATATATCCAAAAAGGAGAAACTTTAAAAGAGATTGTAGACGTTTTAATAAACGAAATCAAAAACAATAAATTTAAAATTAAAGGACTCTACCTTGATAGAGAATTTTTCATCATAGAATTTATTAATTATCTCCAAAATAGAAAAACACCTTTTATCATACCATGTGTGAAAATAGAACCCGGCGGAGGAATAGTAAACACATTAACTGGCAAAAAAGCTACTCTACCAACTACACAATGCATTCAAAAGAAAACAAAGCCATATTCCAAGATAATATAGTGGTCAAATACTCCAAAGGCAATATAAACAAAGCAGAATAAAATACTTTGCATACGAATATACAACATGGATGTACTTATTAAAAACACATTTAAAGAGTATAGAAAATATTTTGGAATAGAATCCAGCTACAGGCCAATTAACCAAGCACGAACACAAATTACTAGAAAAAACCAGCACTAAGACCATATACATAAGACTAGGTCTTCTCTTAGTCAATATCTGGATCTACATCCAATAGACAGAACTCAGGACAGCAAAACAAGGCGGACGCCAAAAAATAACTTGGACATTCAAAACCATGATAAAACAAATCAACCGAACAACCAAAGAAAAACTATGGTTCAACAACAAAGTAACAATCTAAAAAAGAACAAACCTCACGGAAAAATTCTGAAAATGTACATAAAAAAACCCTGAAAATCAAACAAACAAAACCAAATCCAATAAAATCCAGCAAAACCCACAACAGATTCCAACATAACATGAAAAAACAATCAATAAAAAAAGAACAACCCCAAAATATAAAAACAAAAAACACATAAAATATAATAATATAAAAACACAAAAACACTTTACGAACTAGTGATAATTTTAATCTAATTTTAATCAATTATTTCAAATTCAATAATTTAAGTTTATAATTTTAACAGTGTAATTTAAATTTAATATAATAGTGTTAAAACCTTTAAAATTTTAATGGTGAAAAAATGAAGATATTGGTATTAAATGGAAGTCCACGAGGAAATAAAAGCAACACTTTTCAATTAACTGAAAATTTTATTAAAGGGTTAAACAATACTCAAAATAATAATATAGATATTTTAGATATGATCAAACAAAACATTTCTCCGTGTTTAGGTTGTTTTAATTGCTGGACTGTGAGTCCTGGAAAGTGTGTAATTAAAGATGATATGGAAGAAAATTTAAAAAAGTATATTAATGCTGATTTAATAATATGGAGCTTTCCTCTTTATTATTTTGGTATGCCTTCCCAAATTAAAGTGTTTATGGATAGGCTTTTACCTCTTAATCTACCGTTTATTGAAGAGCCTAAAAATGGAGGAAATATTCATCCTCCTCGCTATGATTTATCTAAACAAAATTATGTGTTAATCTCAACATGTGGGTTTTATACAAAAGAAAATAACTATGATGCATTATTTAAACAATTTGAACTTGTCTATGGAGATAAAGTAAAAAAAATTATATGTACTGAAGGAGAGCTTTTTGCTCATCCTTCTCTTAAAAATAGAACTTCACAATATTTATCTTATGTTAAAACTGCAGGTGAAGAATATGGAAAAAATAAAGAATTTTCAAAAGAAACAGAAGAAAAATTAGATGAATTATTATATGATAAAGATACTTTTATAGAACTTGCAAATTTAAGTTGGGATATTAACACATCCGAAGAAAATACTATAAATAGCATTAACAATGATGAAAATAATTCAAAAATAGCTAATTCTTATGAAAATAAAGAAGAATCATATAGATTTATGAAACAAATGACAGCTATTTACAACAAAGGAACAGTAGAAGATGGAGAAGTAATTATAGAAATTTATTTCACTGATTTAGAGAAAACATATCAAATTCATTTAAGTAAAAACTTATCTAAGTTAAAAGTAAAAGATTTCAAAGAGTATAACACTAGAATTGAAACAAGTTTCCAATTGTGGAAAGATATTTCAGAAGGAAAAGTTAATGGAGCCAAGGCAATGATAGATAAAAAATATAGAGTCTTAGGTGACTTTAACACTATGTTAAAAATGGATGATTATTTTGGTGTTGGGAAATCTGTTGGGGAATCTGTTGAGAAAGAAACACAATCAAAATCTACAAACATGCTATTTTTATTAGCACCATGGATTATTTTCTGGGTTTTAGTTCCAATTAGTTCACAAATTGGAGGAACATTAGCCATTATATCTTCCTCACTTATTCCTTTACTTAGGGGTAAGTTTAAACTTACAATATATGATCTTGCCACAGTTTCTTTAGTTAGTATTTTAGGAGTCATTACATTAATGGGTTTTAATGTTGGAACAATAGTCTCCATATCTTATTTATTGTTTGGAGTTTTATGGTTGTTTTCAGGGTTTTTAAAAATACCTCTTACTGCATATTATTCTAATAAAGACTACAATGGAGAATTGGCCTTTAAAAATCCTCTTTTTATAAAAACAAATAGAATTTTGACTATTGAATGGGGAGTATTATATGTACTAATCTCAATTTCCACAATATTTATAATGCAAACAGTTTTTTCACCATATGTAGGGTTGATAAATTCTCTTGCTCCATTGATTATGGGAATATACACTAACTGGTTTTCAAAATGGTATCCTGCCCATATAGCAAAAGCAAAATAAAATAAAATAAAATAAAATATAAAAAAACTAAATGGCTAAAGACACAGTGATGTTTATTTTGACACCATTAAATAGCTATTATTTCTAAAATCTTACCATTACTCTGATTCGCATAAAATGGTTTGTACTAAGCTATTTGCTATAATAGAAATAATAAAAATTTTTTTCAACTAAAATTGAGCTTTGATTTAGCTGTTTTAAAATGTCATCCATGATTTTAGTTATTTGTTTTTCATTAACATTATAAAATGTGTAAATAAGAATATTTTCATCTGTGCTGTGATTTAAATCATTAATCCCTATCCTTCTCCATTTAAACTTTTATATTCTTTAACATATTTATTAAATATGGAGGAGATAATATTTTTTGCATCTTCAATAGCTATAGATTTAAAATTATCTTTATCACTTGCTCAAATGTATAAAGTGTTTTTATTTTCTTTTACATGATTTATTAAATCATTTTTATCATCAGAAAAATAAAAATAAGTGAAAAAAGCAGTAGCTAGTAAATTTATTATTATAATGATAATTAGAATTTTATTTGTTTTATTACTCATTTTTTTCTCATATTTTCTTTTAGAATTAAATACAATCATCTTAAGAGTTACAAATATATGTATATATACTGTCCCTTATACACAT
>NZ_LWMV01000222.1 GCF_001639295.1 Methanobrevibacter curvatus
AAATAAGCAAGAAAAACAGTAAAAAAAGGCAAAAATCCCATAATTTAAAAAAAATCTCCATAAAAATACAATTTTTAAAAAAAAAATAAAAAAATTAATTAAAAAAAGCAGGTTAATAGAAAATCTCATATAATTATTACCTATATATATTTATATTAAATTTTATAAAAATTCTCTTAAATTTTTATTAAAATATAACAACCAATGGTTGTTGTTTTGGATAGTTGATTTTAATGGGAGATATAATTTTGAATAGTAATCAAAAAGAATTTATCAAAAATATTAAAGAAAAGATCCATAAATCTCAGTATATTGCTTTAAAATCAGTTAATAAAGAATTAATTAATCTTTATTGGGATATTGGAAAATATATTAATAATATTGATGAAAGTTGGGGTAAATCTATTATTAAAACACTATCATCATAATTACAAAATGAATTTCCTGGAATTAAAGGTTTTTCAGTCAGTAATATTCATTCAATGCTTAAGTTTTATCGGGAGTATAAGGATAATGAAAAACTCCAACCATTGGTTGGAGAAATTAGTTGGACTAAACATATTTTAATAATGCAAAAATGTAAAGATTCACAAATGAGAGAGTTTTATATTTTAGCTACAAAAAAATTTGGGTGGACTAAAAGTGTTTTAATTCATCAAATTGAAAGTCAAGCTTATGAAAGGTTTTTAATAAATCAAACAAACTATGATAAAACTCTTTCACCAGAAATTAAAAATCAAGCTAAATTAGCAGTAAAAGATGAATATATTTTTGATTTTCTAGACTTAGGTGAAGATTATAGTGAAAGACAACTAGAACTAGGATTAATTAAAAATATTAGGAGTTTTTACTTGAAATGGGAAATCAATTTGCTTTTATAGGAAATCAATATAAGTTAGAAATAGATGATAATGAATATTTTATAGATTTATTATTGTACCATAGACAATTAAAATGTTTAGTTGCTATTGAACTTAAAATTGGGAACTTTATCCCAGAATATAAAGGTAAAATGGAGTTTTATTTAGAAGTATTAAATGATAAAGTTAAACTTCCTGATGAAAATAATTCAATAGGAATAATTATTTGTAAAGAAAAAAATAGAACTGTTGTTGAATATTCTTTAAAGACTTCTAATATGCCTATTGGTGTTGCAAGTTATAAAACCACAAGTAAATTGCCAAAGGATTATAAAAAATTACTACCTGCCAGTACTGAAATTGCAGAAAAAATCGATTTACTTTTAAAATATGACAATGTATATGAATGATTATTTTTTTTTATTAAATATGCAATAAATAGTTTTTAAAATTTTAAATAGTGATAAAATGATAGAATCAAATTAAATGATGAAAGTTTAGATATATTAAATGAAAATATAATTAAACTAAAAGAGTTATTTCCAGAAATAGTAACAGAAGACAAAATTGGCTTTGATAAATTTAAACAAATTTTGGAAATTATATTGAAGAATCAAATGAAAGATACAACTTCACATGGCATGGAAAATTAAAAGCTATTCAATTAGCTCAATCCTCTTCTACTGGAACTTTAAGACCATGTAAAGAAAAAAGTAAAAATTGGGGCACTACAGAAAACTTATACATAGAAGGAGATAATTTAGAAGTTTTTAAATTGCTTCAAAAGTCTTACTAGGGTAAGATAAAAATGATTTACATAGACATACTATATAATACTTGAAAAGACTTCGTCTACCCAGCAATGCTGTCAACTTAAGGAATTATTAATATATTTTCATGAATAAGTATTATAAACTGAAAGATTCATTTATAAAGCAATTTCAATTTTTTAATGAAAGTAATGATATTTTGAAAAACATTTTTCTTAAGTTGACAGCATTGAGCTTAGGATGTATTTTTATGCAAGGGTGTAAAAAAGTGTGGAGTTTTTTTAGAAAAAATCACTTTTCATTTATAAACCTTTATAAGTAAAATTTAAAAATTTAGGAAAAACTCCACAAAAATTTACACTCTCCTAAAATACGAATATTTAAATATTTTAATATCAAAATATTAGTATATTAAAATATTAGTATATTAAAATATGTTTATATTTCTTGATAAATATATATAATTAAATATTGGAGTGTGCAATAATGAAAAATAAAATGAAAAATGAAACTATTACAACTATAAAATTACCAAACGAAACTTTAAAAAGAATAAAACTTTTAGCTATTGAAAAGGGAACTACACAAAAGAAAGTAATAAATGATCTTTTAAATCAATCACTAAATAGAGTAGAAAATAAATCTACTGGAAAAATAAAAGCCAGAATAATAAATAGTGAAATGCCTGGTTATGATCCAGACAACAAAGCGAATATAGATGATCTTATAGGGATAGCTAAAGTAGATAATGCAAAAGATATAGATGTAAATGAACTAATAGACAGCATACACTATAAAAAAAAGTTGTATTAATATGATATTCCTAGAAACAAGCTATTTAATAAACTTGAATGTTCCAAAGCTACAAAACCACTGGAGAGCCAAAGAAATATGGGGAGAAATAAAAGACAAAGAAAAGATAATTAGTAAAATGATAGTATATGAAACAATTACTGTGCTTAGAAAATTAAAACAAGATACTAAAACTGTTAATAAAGTTTATAAATTATTAGTTGATGGGAAAATAAAAGTATTGGAAGATGTATTATATTATGAACAAGCATTAGATTATGCATTAAACAAAAATACTATAGGTTTCTTTGATAATCTTAGTTATATTGTAATGCAAAACAATGATATTGAACAAATAGCTAGTTTTGATGAAGATTTTGATATATTCAATAAAATAAAAAGAATAGGCAAAAACTAAAAAATAAGTTGTGAGAAAATGATAGAGTCAAAATTAAATGGTGAAAGCTTAGATATTTTAAATGAAAACATAACTAAGCTTAAAGAGCTATTTCCAGAAATAGTAACAGAAGACAAAATAGATTTTGATAAATTTAAACAAATTTTTGGAGATTATATTGAAGAATCAAATGAAAGATATAATTTCACTTGGCATGGAAAATCAAAAGCCATTCAACTAGCTCAATCACCTTCAACTGGAACTTTAAGACCATGTAAAGAAGAAAGTAAAAACTGGGATACCACAGAAAACTTGTACATTGAAGGCGATAACTTAGAGGTTCTTAAATTACTTCAAAAGTCTTATTATGGTAAAATTAAGATGATTTATATTGATCCTCCATATAATACTGGAAAAGATTTTGTATATCCTGATAATTACAAAGACAACTTAGAAAACTACTTAGAGATGACAGGACAGGTCGCACCTAGAAACTCAGGAGAGAGAGAGAGAGAGAGAGAGAGAGCATTGGTATTAAATTAAGTACAAATACAGAAACAAATGGCAGATATCATGGAAATTGGCTTAACATGATGTATCCTAGATTAAAATTAGGTAGAAATTTGTTAGCTGATGATGGTGTAATTTTTATAAGTATAGATGATAATGAAGTTAATAACCTTAAAAAAGTCTGTGATGAAATTTTTGGTGAAGAAAATTTTGTAGCACAATTTAATTGGATGAAAACATCCACACCTCCAAGTTTGTCAAAAAATGTTAGAAAGAAATTAGAATATGTGCTATGCTTTAAAAAATTAAAGATAAATGGGCTTAATGGAGGAATTATAGATGGAGGTGATATGCCTTTATTAAATGAATCTAACGATTTAAAAGTTTTAATTTTTGATAAAAATTCACTAAATTTGAAAATTGATGATGGAATTTATAAAAAAGGAAAGTATGATAGAATTAATATTAAAGAAGATTTTATTGTAAAAAATAATAGTGCTCAAAATGATTTAGTTATTGAAGGGCGATTTAAATGGATACAAAATACTTTAAATAAGGAAATAGATAAGGGGACAATTTTTTGGGTTAAATCTAAAAAATTTGCTATTAGGTATGAAAGACAAGATGAGCGAATAAAAGTCCCATCTAACATAATTTCTAAAGATGAATGTGATGTTGGGACAAATGAAGATGGAAAAAAGGAAATTCTTTCTTTATTCAATTCTCATGTTATGGATTATCCAAAACCATCAAGTTTGATAAAATATTTAATAAATATGAATGTGGATTATGACCCTATAATTTTAGATTTCTTTTCAGGATCATCTACAACTGCAGAAGCTATATTAAAATTAAATGTTCAAGATAATAAAAAAATTAAATTTATTATGGTTCAACTTTCTGAACAAATTGATAAAAAATCTGAGGGATATAAATCAGGTTATAAAAATATAGCTGAAATTGGTAAAGAAAGAATTAGAAGAACAGGTGAGAAAATAAAACTAGAATCAGATAATCCTAATTTAGACATAGGCTTTAAAGTATTCAAATTAGACTCTTCAAATTTAAATAAATGGAATCCAGATTATAATGATTTAGAACAAACATTAATTAATTCCTCAGAAAATTTAGTTCATGGAAGAACAGAATTAGACTTAATATATGAAATCATGCTTAAATATGGTATTGATTTAACATTAGCTATTGAAGAATTTGAATTAAAGAATAAAAAAATATACTCAATAGGATTTGGATCTCTATTAATCTGTTTAGATAACAATATCACAAAAGAAATAGCTACAGAAATAATTAAACTTAAAGAAAAATTATCTCCAGAAACTACAAGAGTAGTCTTTAAAGATAATGGTTTTGCAAGTGATAGTGATAAAACTAATATAAAAGAAACACTAAAAACTAATAATGTTAATGAATTTATAACAATTTAAAACTTTTATTATTATTTTTTTCAAATAATTTAATAAAATAATGCAACCATTGGTTGCAGTTTTGGATAATGATTTTATGAATGACATAATTTTAAACAATGCACAAAAGGAATTTATAAAGGACATAAAAGAAAAGATTAGGCAATCACAGTATACCACCTTAAAAACAGTTAATAAAGAGTTAATTATTCTTTATTGGAATATAGGAAAATCAATAGTGTCAGCTGATCAAAATTGGGGAAAATTTATTGTTAAATCATTATCTTTAGAATTACAGAATGAATTTCCTGGAATTAAAGGGTTTTCAGAAAGAAATCTTTGGTATATGGTTAAATTTTATAAAGAATATCATGATAATGAAAAATTATTACCATTAATTGGAGAAATTAGTTGGACTAAACATATTTTAATAATGCAGAAATGTAAAGACTCACAAATGAGGGAATTTTACATTTTAGCTACAAAAAAATTTGGATGGACAAAAAATGTTTTAATCCATCAAATTGAAAGCCAAGCTTATGAAAGATTCTTAATAAATCAAACTAACTATGATAAAACTCTTTCTTCAGAAGTTAGAAAGAGAGCTATTTTAGCTGTGAAAGATGAATATATTTTTGATTTTTTAGACTTAGGAGAAGACTACTGTGAAAGACAATTAGAAACAGAACTTGTTAAAAATATAAGAAAGTTTTTACTTGAAATGGGAAGTCATTTTACTTTCATGGGGAATCAATATAAATTAGAAATAAATAATAAAGAATATTTCATTGATTTACTTTTATATCATAGGAAACTAAAATGTTTAGTAGCTATTGAACTCAAAATTGGTGAATTCATTCCAGAATATAAAGGTAAAATGGAATATTATTTAGAAATTTTAAATGACAAAGTTAAACTACTTGATGAAAATAATTCAATAGGAATTATTATTTGCAAAGAAAAAGACAGAACGGTGGTTGAATATTCATTAAAATCATCTAATTTGCCTATTGGTGTTGCAACTTATGAAACTACTTGTGATTTACCAAAAAACTATGAAAAATTATTACCAAATGCTGAAGAAATAGCAGAAAAAGTTGACTTATTTTTAAAAGATAAAATGAATAATCATAGTAATGATATTAGTTAATTCCACAATTTTAGTAAAAAAATACTTATAATTAATTTTAATTTGTAAAATGTGATAATATGATAGAATCTAATCTAAATGGTGAAAGCAAAGATATTTTAAATGAAAATATAACTAAACTTAAAGAACTATTTCCAGAAATAGTAACAGAAGATAAAATAGACTTTGATAAATTCAAACAAATTTTTGGAGATTATATTGAAGAGTCAAATGAAAGATACAACTTCACATGGCATGGAAAATCAAAAGCTATTCAATTAGCTCAATCCCCTTCTACTGGAACTTTAAGACCCTGTAAAGAAGAAAGTAAAAATTGGGATACTACAGAAAACTTATACATTGAAGGAGATAATTTAGAAGTTCTCAAATTAATTCAAAAGTCTCACTATGACAAAATTAAGATGATTTATATAGATCCTCTATATAATACTGGAAAAAATTTTGTATATCCTGATAATTACAAAAATAATTTAGAAAATTATTTAGAGATGACTGGGCAGGTCGCACCTAGAAACTCAGGAGAGAGAGCATTGGGATTAAATTAAGTACCCATGCCGAAACTTCTGGGAGATATCATACTAATTGGCTTAATATGATATATCCTCGCTTAAAACTTGCAAGAAATTTATTAAGTGATGATGGTGTAATTTTTATTAGTATAGATGATAATGAATTAGAAAATCTTAAAAAGATTTGTAATGAGATTTTTGGAGAATATAACTATATTGGTAACTTTATTTGGCAAAAACAAGGAAATGATAATAAATCCATTTTTTCAGGTGTGAAAACATTCAGAAATGATCATGAATTAACAATAGTATATGCTAAGATAAAATTAAATCTAGAATTTGAGCGACCAGAAGAAAAAATTGAATTTAAGAATAATTATGGCAATGCAGATAATGATCCTCGTGGAAATTGGATGTCAGCAGAATTAGGTAAATCTGATGCAAGATCATTATCTCATGGAAAAAATTATTTTACACTTACTGCACCTAATGGGATACAATGGACAAGACAATGGTATTTTAATAAAAAAGATATGGATGAATTAATAGAAGATAATAAAATATATTTTGGTAAAGATGGAAGCTCAGTTCCAAGGTTAAAGAAGTTTATTACTGAAACAAGAAAAAAGATACCATCATCATTGTTAACAAATCAAGGATCTACAAAAATAGGACAATCTGAACTTGATGGATTATTCAATGGAAAAAGATATTTTGATTATCCGAAGCCAAGCATGTTGATTAAATATTTAATTAGATTATTAAAATCAGAATCTTCTATCATTCTCGACTTTTTTTCAGGATCATGTACTACTGCTCATGCAACAATGGAAATTAATAGAGAATATAATTGCAATAGAAAATTTATTATGGTTCAATTACCTGAACCTACTGATAAAAAATCTGAAAGTTATAAAGCAGGTCATAAAAATATTTGTGAAATTGGAAAAGAAAGAATAAGAAGAGCAGGAGATAAAATACTCTCAGAAAGTGAAAATAAAGAAGTAGATATTGGATTTAAAGTATTTAAATTGGATTCATCAAATTTAAATAAATGGAATCCAGATTATAATAACTTAGAAAAAACTTTAATAGATTCATCAGAAAATTTAGTTCCTGGAAGAACAGAGTTAGACTTAATATATGAAATCATGCTAAAATATGGTATTGATCTTACATTTACTATTGAAGAATTTGATGTAAATAATAAAAAAATATATTCCATAGGTTTTGGAGCTTTATTGATCTGTTTAGATAATAACATCACAAAAGAAATAGCTACAGAAATAATCAAACTTAAAGAAAAATTATCACCTGAAACTACAAGAGTAGTTTTCAAAGACAATGGTTTTGCAAGTGATAGTGATAAAACTAATATTAAAGAAACATTAAAAACTCATGATATTGATGAGTTTATCACTATTTAAGGACATGAGTATAATTTATTTTAAGAGATTATATGTAAAATACTATAAAATCATTTCTATCAATATTATTTACTTAAATTTTAAGTTTTAGTAATACTTTTTTTAGAATTCAAATTTTTTATTAATCATTTTTTAAGTAACATTTATATATATAAATTAATATATAATATTAATATGAAGGAAAAACATGAAAACAAAATAAAAATCAAAAAATATCTAATATATTATTATGAAACGAAAAGAGGATGGGCAATAGTAATAATGCCAGACGAAGTAAGAATAGATAATTTTCATGGGTTTCCACACATGCATTATTTTGCAGGGGATAACAACCACAAATCAATAAAAACAAACACATTAACTGAAGCACTAGCAATAATAATTAATTATTTAACTAAAAATGATGAATTAATAAAAGAAGATCTAAAAGAGGAATTAAAATGATTATGATAAATTTAGTTAGAAATATAGAAGCAAAAGAGATAATAAAAGAATTAGAAAAAAAATACAGCACAATTAAACATCTTAAAACCATTATAAAACAAGAAAAAAACATGAAACTAGAATTTGACCTAGAACAATGGGAATATGCTCTAGAAAATCCAGAAGAAATTATAAAAGATGGTAAAGTATTAATAAGTGACAATATCAACATAGGCAAAACAGAACTAGAAATAATAAATTTTATTAAAAATAAAAAACCTAAATCAATAAATGAATTAGCTAGTTTATTAAACAAAGATAATAGTACAATGCAAAGAAAAGTTAAACAGTTAGAACAAGAAGGATTATTAGATTTGAAAGATGGGGTTAAGAATAGTAAAATACCTGTTGTTAATTATGATAAAATAGAAATAGCTATATAAAAAAGAAATTTATTTACTAAAAAGATAAATCCTAATTTTATATTAGTACAATTACCTGAACATATAGATTAAGGAAATTATAAAAATATATATGAGATAAGAAAAGAAAGAATAAGACGAGCAGGAGATAAAATCCTAAAAGAGTCCAATAACAAAGATTTAGATATAGGCTTCAAAGTTTTTAAATTAAATTCTTCTAATCTTAAAAAGTGGGAACCAGATTATGAAAAACCTGAACAATCTGTCCTTACTAGTATTAATAATATCAAAGAAGATAGAACCGAATTAGACTTAGTATATGAAATAATGATTAAATATGGAATTAATCTAACTTTACCAATTGAAGAATAGGAAATAACTAATAAAAAAATTTATTCAATTGGGTTTGGATCTTTATTAATCTGTTTAGACGATAACATCACAAAAGAAATAGCTATTCTCTTAATTGAAAAAACAAAAGAACTGTCTCCAGAAACTACAAGAGTAGTCTTTAAAGACAATGACTTTGCAAGTGATAGTGATAAAACTAATATTAAAGAAACCTTAAAAATTAATAGTATTGATGAGTTTATCACTATTTAAATTATGACTTTTATTTTTCAAACAAAAATCTAAAGATATGTTTTTATTTAAAAAGCAGATAATTATTTATATATGCTAAATCATATTTATATGTATAAATTAATATGTATAAATTAATAATTAATATGGTGTAAAAGATGGAAACTAAAGATAGGTTAAGAACTACTTTAAATCTTGATAGAGATATTATTAATTCAATTAAAATCATTGCTGCAAATAAAAACTCTACACAAACTGAAATAATAACTGAATATCTTAAGAAAGGTTTAGAATTGGAAGATGAGAAAAATAAAATACCTGAAAACTTAATAGCTAATAAAAATACATACAACCCTGACCCTGAAAGAAGAATGAAATTTGCAGGAATTATTAAAACAAAAAAACCAGTTAACCTTACTAAAACATTAGAAGAAGTAAGGAAAATGGAGTATTGAAATGATTTTTTTAGATGCCAACTTTTTAATCCATTTATATGTTGAAAAGAATAAAGAGCATAAAAAAGCTAAGAAAATATTAAAATCTTTTGGTGATGAAGAAGTATTAATCTCAAAACTTGTAATTACAGAAGTAATAACAGTTATGAACCTTAAACTAAAACAAGATATTAATTTAATTTTAGAAGTTTATAAAGAATTAAATAGAGACTATAAAGTTCTAATAGATAATGATTTCTATGATGACGGATTAAAAATGCTTTCTAACGAATTAAAAGAAAATAAAAAAAGATTACCCCTATTTGATTGTATTTACATAGCTTTAATGAAAAAATTAGGAATAAAAAAAATAGCTACTTTTGACAAACATTTCAAAGGTATAGACGGAATAGAAGTAATAGATAATTAATGAGAATTTTAAATAAGTTGTGATAAAATGATAGAATCAAAATTAAATGGAGAAAGCTTGGATATATTAAATGAAAACATAATTAAACTTAAAGAACTATTTCCAGAAATAGTAACAGAAAATAAAATAGACTTTGATAAATTCAAACAAATCTTTGGAGAATATATTGAGGAATCAAATGAAAGATATAATTTCACTTGGCATGGAAAATCAAAAGCTATTCAAATAGCTCAATCACCATCAACAGGAACCTTAATACCGTGTAAAGAAGAAAGTAAAAATTGGGACACCACAGAAAACTTATACATTGAAGGAGATAATTTAGAAGTTCTTAAATTACTTCAAAAGTCTTATTATGGTAAAATTAAGATGATTTATATTGATCCTCCGTATAATACAGGAAAAGATTTTGTATATCCTGATAATTACAAAGATAATCTTGAACATTATCTCGAAATGACGGGGCAGGTCGCACCTAGAAATTCAGGAGAGAGAGAGAGAGCATTGGTATTAAATTAAGTTCAAACTCAGAAAAAGATGGAAGATTTCATACAAACTGGCTAAATATGATGTATCCTCGCTTGAAATTAGCGAGAAATCTTTTAACTAATGATGGAGTTATTTTTATAAGTATTGACGATAATGAATTGAATAACCTTATGAAAATTTCTGATGAAATTTTTGGAAAAAGCAATTTAGTTACTATAATCACAATTAAAACAGGTGGACCTGGTGGTTTTAAATCTAAAGCCAATAAACCAGTTAAAGTAAAAGAATTTGTGTTGATTTATGCCAAGAATATAGAATATTATAATTACATTTCTACTTTCGTTGAAAAAAGTGGAAAATGGGACACTCATTTCAATAGCTTTTATGATCATGAATCAAATCAAGTTTTTCCTTTGATTGAAATTTTGAAGAAGAAAAAAATTGTTAATGAAAATACAAAATTATCTGATTTATCTCTTAATCAAAAAGAATTCCAAGATTTTTATAGAAAATATAAAAGTAATATCTTTGACACCAAGTTTTATAAAGATTCAGAAGAAAAAAATAAATCATTACAATCAAAAGATGAAGTTATTATCCATAAGCGAACTGATGGGAGGAAACTATATCTGTTAAATGGTAGATTATTAAATTTTTTAGAAACCTCATTTAAACCAATCAATACTACTGGAACAAAGGCAATTACCACTCCTTTGTCAGATATATGGGAGGATTTACCATATAATAATATACAAAATGAATCGAATATTCCTACATTTAAAAGTGGACAAAAACCATTAAATTTGATTAAGCGGATGTTATCTATGACAGACACTAATAATCAAATAATTCTTGATTTTTTTTCAGGATCTTCAACTACTGCTCATGCAATTTTAGAATTAAATGCTTTAGATAATTATAAACGAAAATTTATCATGGTGCAAATCCCAGAACCTATTGAATCAAAAGAAGAATTATATAAAGAAGGCTTTTTCAATATTGCTGAAATAGGTAAAGAAAGAATAAGAAGAGCAGGAGATAAAATCATAGAAAAGTCAAATAATAACGATTTAGACACAGGTTTCAAAGTTTTTAAGTTATATTCTTCGAATCTTAAAAAATGGGATCCTGATTATAAAGATCCTGAACAGGCTTTACTTACAAGTGGAGATAACATCAAAGAAGATAGGACAGAATTAGACCTAATATATGAAATAATGCTTAAATATGGTATTGATTTAACATTACCAATAAAAGAATTTGAATTAAATAATAAAAAAATATACTCAATAGGATTCGGTTCTTTATTAATTTGTTTAGATAATAACATCACAAAAGAAATAGCTACGGAAATAATTAAACTAAAAAAAGAATTATCACCTGAAACTACAAGAATTGTTTTCAAAGATAATGGCTTTGCAAGTGATAGTGACAAAACTAATATAAAAGAAACTCTAAAAACTAATAATATTGATGAATTTATAACGATTTAATATAACTATTATTTTGTTCCGAATTTTTTAAAAAAGTTTGAAAGTGACTCTAAAAACTAATAATAAAGTAGTGGTTTTAATGGAAGAAAATAATTTTGAAATGAAAAATATATTGTTATATATGAGTAGTGAATGTTCTATAACATTAAAAGTTATTATAGATAATATGAATGAGATAATGTTGACTACACAGAAAACAATAGTAAATTTATTTAATGTTGCTACTAAAAAGGCGAGTAAACATTTAAATAATATTTTTGAAGATGGTGGGCTCGATAAATCAGAAATAACATTCAATGTGAACAATTCCACTATTGGTGGAAGTCTTATTATTAATCCTGAATCAACTAAACAACCAATATTATATGATTTTGATGCGATTATATCTGTAGGATAGAGAGTTAACTCAAAAAAAGCTACATTTTTTAGAAAATGGGCAAATAAAATGTAAAAATTAGTGTAAAAAATTAATTACAAGGAATATATTAAAAATAACGGAGTAATGAGTAAATGAAACTAAAATTTGATTCAAACTTAAAATATCAAAATGATGCAGTCTCAGCAGTAGTCAATTTATTTGAAGGGCAAAATTCAATGCTATCCTATTTCACTGTAACAGGACAACTTTCTCTAGATAGTACAGTTCAAGGTGTAGCTAATAAATTGGATATCAGTCCAGATGAAGACATATTAAATAATTTAAGAGATATACAGAGTAAAAATCAATTACCTCCTAGTGAAAACTTATCCTCTTCTACAATGGACTTTAACATTGAAATGGAAACTGGAACTGGTAAAACTTATGTTTATTTAAAAACTATATTCGAATTAAATAAAAAATATGGATTTACAAAGTTCATTATTGTTGTTCCAAGTTTAGCTATTAAAGAAGGAGTTTATAAATCAATAAATATTACAAAAAACCACTTTAAAGGATTATATGATAATGTAATTTATGATTCATTTATTTATGATAGTCAAAAGCTTGAACAAGTTAGAAATTTTGCTGTAAACAGTAATATTCAAATTATGGTAATAAATATTGATGCATTTAGAAGAAGCTTCACAGATCCTTCAAAAGAAACTAGTGCTAATATCATACATAGGCCTAATGATAAGTTAAATGGTTGGAAACCTATTGAACTTATTCAAGAAACTAACCCTATTGTTATTATTGATGAGCCTCAATCTGTAGCTAATACTCCTAAAGCTAAGGAAGCTATTGAATCTCTGAATCCATTATGTACTTTAAGATATTCTGCAACACATAGTGAAATTCAAAACTTAATATACAGATTAGATGCAATTAATGCTTATGAAATGAATTTAGTTAAACAAATTGAAGTAGCTTCTTTTGAATCCTTAGATTATCATAATAAAGCTTATATGAAATTAATTTCTGTAGATAATAAAAAATCTCCTATAACTGCTAAAATTGAAATTGACCAATATAAAAATGGGAATGTTAAAAGAAAAGTTTGTACTGTTAAACAAGGGGATGATCTCACATCAACAAAACTTGGAAACAGAGACATTTATGAAGGTTACACAGTAAATGAAATTTATTGTGGTGAAGGAAATGAATATGTTGATTTTACAAACAGAGAAGAAACATTAACAATTGGAAAAGTTGTTGGTGATATAGATGATTTTGTTGTAAAAAGACAACAGATTAGAAAAACAATTGAGGAACATTTAGATAAAGAACTAATCTTAACAAAGAAAGGAATTAAAGTTTTAAGTTTATTTTTTATAGATAAAGTAGCTAATTATAGGACTTATGATGAGGAAGGAAATCCTCAAAAAGGACCATATGCTCTAATGTTTGAAGAGGAATATAATAAATTAAGTCAAAAACAAAAATTCAGTGCTTTAAAAGATGTGGACATTGA
Source organism: Methanobrevibacter curvatus (assembly GCF_001639295.1). GTDB lineage: Archaea > Methanobacteriota > Methanobacteria > Methanobacteriales > Methanobacteriaceae > Methanoflexus > Methanoflexus curvatus. Next base: position 14,005 of record NZ_LWMV01000222.1, read on the forward strand.
AACACCTGTTGAGAAAATTCACAATGGTTACTTTTCTATTGATAAATCTGGTAAAAATAAAGGTAAATTTAAAGATACAAAAGGCAATACATTAGCTGATGATGATACATATTCGCTTATAATGAAAGATAAAGAAAGACTTTTAAGTTTTGATAGTCCTTTAAGATTTATTTTTTCCCACTCAGCATTAAAAGAAGGTTGGGATAATCCTAATGTTTTCCAAATTTGCACATTAAATGAAACAAAATCCACTATGAAAAAAAGACAAGAAATTGGAAGAGGATTAAGATTATGTGTTAATCAAGAAGGAGACAGAGTTCATAATAATGACATTAATATTTTAACTGTTATGGCTAATGAAAGCTATGAGGATTTTGCAAAAACTCTTCAAAAAGAAATGGAACAAGAAGCAGGAATTAAATTTGGAATTATTGAAAAATATACTTTTTCTCATCTTAGAATGGAAAATAAAAAAGGAGAAGTTAAAACTATTGATAAAGTAGGATCTAATGACATTTTTAACTTCTTTAAAGAGAAAAAATATATTAATGGCAAAGGTAAAATATTGGATACTCTAAAATTAGATCTTAAAAATAAAAAAGTGGAAGTTCCTAAAAGATATGAAGCTATATCTAGCTCAATTGTTGATATAGTTAAAAGAAAAATTGGTGGAACTATTATTAAGCCTGCACGCCAAAAAAGAGAAGTCAAAATAAACCATAAAGTATTTTCATCTCCTGATTTTGAAAAAATTTGGAATAAAATAAAATTCAAAACAACTTATGAAGTTGAATTTGATAGTGATGAATTAATAGATAAATGTTCAAATGCATTAAAAGAGGATTTAGATATAAAACCACCTAAATTAATTTATACAAAAGCAGGAATTAATGTTAAAGCAGAAGGTGTTGTGGTATCAGAAAAAGGAAGGCTAACAGTTCACTCAGAAGAATATGAAATTGCTTTACCTGATATTGTTACATTTCTTCAAAATGAAACTTATCTAACAAGAAAAACAATTGTAGATGTTTTAATTAAAAGTGGAACATTAGAACAGTTTAAAAAGAATCCTCAAGAGTATATGGAAAGCTCTTTAAAAATTATTTCCCGAGAAATGAAGCATATGCTTGTTGATGGAATAAAATACAGAAAAATAGAAGATGATTATTATTGTCAAAATCTATTTAAAAATGAAGAGTTATATGGTTACCTCTCAGAAGATGAAAAAATAAATAATTTAATAGAAAGTGATAATTCAGTTTATGATTATGTTAGATATGATTCAAATATTGAGAAAGAATTTGCAGAAAGACTTGAAGATGATGAAAATGTTTTAGTTTATACAAAACTACCTGGATGGTTTAAAATAAACACTCCAATTGGTAAATATAATCCTGATTGGGCTGCTTTACTTGAAGATGATGGTGAGGAAAAGATGTACTTTGTTGTAGAAACTAAAGGGAATGTTGATCCAGAAACACTTAGACCAACTGAAAAAGATAAAATTACTTGTGGTAAGAAACATTTTGAAGCTATTGATAAAAATATTAACTTTGAAGCCGTGGATAGTTATGAAACTTTTAAAGAAAAAGCTTAGAAATTAATAGAATATTATTCTATTAGTATTATTTTTCCATAAATTAAATAATGAATGAAAATTTAAAAACAATATTAATAAGTAACAATGCGATTCCAAAACCACCAATTAGCCCAGTAACAAACCTTAAATATTATTACTTCTCTTAAATAAAATATTGACTAAACCCATCTAAAATCATAGGTATTAATAAAATAATTCATCAACAAAATCCACAACAAAACGAGAAACATGATCTTCAGGAACATAAAAAGAATGAACCTTGGAAATCCACTTCTCTTGACCAACATCAGATTTAACTAACTCATAAAAAATTACCAACAAAATCCAAAATCAACTAAATAAATATATATAAGTCATTATATATAATTTAACGAAAATTAGACTTTTGATCATGAATCGTAATGAAAAAAATCTTAAGATCAAGGATTCAAATCCCTCCAAGTCCGTTTATTATTTTTCATGTGTATGTGTTTTTTTACTGTGAGGATGTCCAATAATTCAAAATTTTTAAATTTTAGATAATTTAAAATTGGTTTTAAAATTGATTAAATTTAGTATAACTATTAATTACAACTTTATTTAGTAAAATAATACTTAATAAATTATAAATTTATATTTGAATAGTAATTTACTGATTAAATTAATTTTAAATAAATTAATTTTTTTCATGAAATTAATCATGGGACATCTTCATGTGGGATGTCTTTTTCATTAACCATTTTGGATTTATTCTTCGGCAATTAATTATATATTCCTAAAAATTAATATAATAATTTATAATAAAAATTGTAATAATTTTATTTAAATTAATAGATTAAAAAGTGAAAGTATGGAAAAAAGAATTAGATATTGCCAATACTGTGGAGAACCAATAAAAAATGAAAACACTCTCTTTTGTGAAAAGTGCGGGAAAAAGTTGGTTGAACGAGAAGTTAAGGAATATGTTCCTGAAAAAAGTGACGATCAAATAGTATACCATAAAAACAAATATTTGGCTACAATTTTATCTTTATATCCAGGTTTAGGACAATTACATAATGGACAAATACTGAAAGGGCTTGTATTTATTGTAATCTCATTAATATTGGTCAATTTACAATATTCTCAATTAATTGGACAAAGTATCCAAGATACTTTTTCTTGGTTATCCTTTATTTTTCGTGTTTACAATATGTATGACGCCTATAAAACTGCATCAGATATTAATAGAGACAATGGAAACTATTTCTATAATGAAAACCTAAAAAATAGAATTTTAGCTAATAAAAATGGAATTGTAGAAAAACTTCATCAATTGGATATTACTATTAGTAACTATTTTCACGATATGGATTATAATGGAAAAAAGACTGTTTCTGTTGGAAAAATAATATTAATCTTTGTAGTATCACTGTTTATGGATGATGGAATAACATACTTATTACATGTGCCAGATATTACTTGGGATAACTTTTGGTACTATGCTAAATAAATTTTTAAAATAAAAAAATAATAAAAATAATAAAAATTAAGTTTTAATTGAAATCAGGACTTTTGTACCAAAACAGATAAATTTATATTGTATGCTTTTAATATTAGTAATGTCGATAGTATTTGTTGTTTTCAGATTATAAATATCTATCGACACTTCTATTTAACTTTCACTATTTAATTTTCGCTTAAAATCTCTGAAGTATGATTTAAAGTGTATAAAACCTTAAAGGGCTGTTTCAAGTGTAAAAAAGTCTCAGGAGGCGAAATAGTAGTATAAAATTATAATATAAAATTATAATATAAAATTATAATATAAAATTATAATGTTATATTGCTAAAAATCTCAGGATGCAGTTATTTTACAGAGCCAAAAAAACATATTATTATTAATTATTGGAGGAATAAAAAATGGTAATGAATTTCCCTAAATCAAAGGGTAAATGTGCATTTTGTGGTAAAATTTTTACTAAAGCAGGAATTAACCGTCATTTAAAAACTCATTTAAAACAAAAAGAAAGTGAAAATACAAAAGGACAGTCATACCTTATAAAAGTAGAATCTGACCAATATTATGGTTCTTCACCTTATTTCCTTTCATTATGGGTTGATGGTGAGACAATTATGGAGGATATTGATGCATTCCTTCGAGGTATTTGGCTTGAATGTTGTGGACATATGAGTGGTTTTGCAGGGGGGCAAGTGTCAATGGATGAAAAAGTTAAGGATGTTTTTTATAAAGATTTGAAATTGGGTTATGACTATGATTATGGAAGTACTACTGAGTTGAGATTAACTGTTTTAGAAGAGTATTCTGTAAAGGCAGACGATGAAATAGTGCTACTTTCACGTAATGATCCTGTTAAATGGAAATGTGACTCATGCAATGAAGAAATAGCTACTCAAATATGCATTATTCATGATAAAATGTTTTGTGATAAATGTGGAAAAAAACATGCAGTAGAATGTCCTGATTTCGAGGATTATGGATATCTGCCAGTTGTTAACTCTCCTCGTATGGGTGTATGTGGTTACGAAGGAGGATCTATTGATATTGAAAGAGATTAAGTCTTCTTTTATAATGAAAAATATAGTCCAGAAAATAAAGTTTAGAAGTAATGATTTTTTTTAAAAATTCTTATATTCATCTATTGATTAAATTAAATAATTATAATAAATATTTTTTTATATAATAAAATTATAAATGATTATTTCAAAAATTAAATATAATAAAAACTTATTTTTTAAAATGACTTAATATTTCAACAAATCATTAATTGAAAATTTTCTTTTAGGAATATAGGATAGAAACTTGCATATAATTTTAATACAAATTTATCTATCATTTTATTATCATTTCATTATTTTTTTATTACTTTTTTAGTATAATTTTAGTACATTTTTATTATTATTTAAAACCCTATATTAGATAGAAATTGGTCTTGAAATTTTAATAAAAAAATTATAAATATGATAAATAACAAAGTATTAATTGTTTATTTTTTAATTACAATGAAAATTTTATGTAAATAATGATAATTAAGAGGGTTATTAAATGAAAACAAATCATAGAAAACTATTATCTTTTGATGTAAGTGATTTTGATAAATTAATAAGTCAAAACAAGATTTATGTTGATAAAACTAAATTTATAAAACAGATGATAGATGAAGAAGGAACATACTATTTTTTATCACGTCCAAGGAGATTTGGAAAAACTTTATTCCTTTCAACATTAAAAAACTTCTTTAAAGGGAATAAAAAATTATTTGAAAGTCTCTACATCTATGACAACTGGGATTGGAATGAAAAATATCCTGTAATACATTTAGACATGAGTAAATTAGAAAGTAAAAATGATGATTTATTAGAATTAACTCTTACAGATTATATTAATATATATGCTGAAGAATATAATATTGAATTAAATAGAGAATTGCCAATATCTTTTAATTTCTTCCAATTAATTAGGAAAATACATAACAGTACAAATAAAAAAGTCGTTGTTTTAATTGATGAATATGATGCACCAATACTTGATAATATAAATAATGTGGAAATAGCTGATAATAATCGTAAGTTTCTACAAAATTTTTACAATGTATTAAAAAATAGTGAAGAATATCTTAGATTTGTGTTTATAACTGGAATAAGCAAATTTGCAAAGACTTCAATATTTTCTAAATTAAATAACCTAATAGAAATCACATTAGATCCAAAATATTCAACTATATGTGGTATAACTCATAAGGAATTAGAATATTATTATAAAGATCAAATACAAGCTTTATCAACAAAATTAAATTGTTCTTACAAAGAAACTTTAAATAAAATTAATTTTTTCTACGATGGTTACAGTTGGGATGGAGAAACTAAGGTTTTTAATCCTTATTCTACTATTTTAGCTTTTAGATCTCAAGAATTTATTCCTTACTGGTTTGAAAGTGGAACACCAAGTTTTTTAACTGAAATTTTAAAAAATAGAAAAAATACAATTGATTACTTTAAACCAATTCTACTAAGTCGAAGAGAACTAAATGATATAAACCCACTAAAAGCCAATGTTACAGGATTACTTTTCCAATCAGGATATTTAACCATTGATAAAAAAATAATTGAAGGTGGAGACATTAATTATTTTCTTAAAATACCTAACTTTGAAGTTGAATCTGCTTATAAAGAAAATCTTAAAGAATTATTCATTGAAGAAATTGAAGATGAATTCCAAAATTTAATTAATGAATTTTGGGATGAAATAATAAATGGAGGCTGTAAAAAACTCTCTCAAGAACTTGAAACCTCAATAGCAAGAATACCATATTACTTAAAACCAAGTAAAAACAACCGAGAAAAATGGAAATTTTACTCAATAATTTTTACAACATGGGCTCAGTCAATGGGATTTCAAGTGACTGAAGAAAAAGCAATTCAATCTGGACGAATAGATTTTACACTGGAAAACAGAGAAAAAAAATATCTAATTATAGCTGAAATGAAATACACTCAAGTCGAATCAAAATCATTAGACACATTAATCAAAGATTCATTTAAACAAATCCAAAAAAAGAAATATTGGAGACCATACAGAGGCTATGAAATAAGACTAATGGCATTAGGATTAAAAGACACAGAAATAGATGATGTAGTATTTACAGATGTTAAATGCAAAATACTTAATGTAGATAAAACAAAAGACTTTAGTTCTAATTAATTAAGAAATTGAATCTTTAAACTCTTTTTTAACATTGGAATTATTTTTATTTATCTTGAATATCTAAAGCCATTCGAAAATTTAATTTTTTAAATTTAGTTAATCAAGTTAAAATTAGATAAAAGTTGTCCTAGAATTTAAAAAAGAATTTTAAGAGTTAATTTAAATGTTTTAGTCAAATATGATATTTTATCTCTGATGTATAAACTAAAGGGTGAAATTATAAGATTAATTATAATTCGGCAATTTTTTAATAATTCGGCATTTACTTGGCATTTATTCGGCAATTTTACCATTTTTCGGCATAATCAAATAATGTAGTGATTTTTATATTTATTCAATCTCTCATAGATTGTCATCAAATATTTTTTATAGTTGCTCTAGAAGATATTGGTTCCAAGAGGAACTACAACACTTGTGGTGCTTTTTTAAAATAATATTCCTAACTTTAATTTATCTGCAATTATAATTTTTATTTCATTTTTAACATTTTATTAATCATTAATAAGAGAAGGCAATGAATTACTTGTAGATAAAAAAATCATGCTTATTATAATTATATTTTCTGGTTTAATTGAAATAAGTTGCTAATTTAAATTTAGCTTTTTAATCAAAATTTAAATAAATAGAAATAATAACCAATAAAAAATCAATTAAATATGCTATTTACCTTAATAAAAAGTTATAGACAAAATTTTCAAATAGACTACTTAACTTATAAAATTACTTTTATATAACATTAATACATTTTTTCTATCGTATTATTTAAAGTTATTTTATCTGTAAATGTTTTTTCTTGGACCAATATCAATTATACGAATTATACGAGGATTTTTATTTTCATTTATGTCAAATAAAATTCTATAATTGCCTACTCGAATTTTATGGACTTTATTAAAATTACCTTTTAAAATAGAGTATTCATAGGGTTTTTCAACCATTTCTTTTATAGATTTTAAAATTTTTCTAGCAGATTTTTCATCTTTTTTAACAAGTTTTTGGATATATTTTTCTGCTTTTTTTGTAAATTCTAAGTCATAGTCCAAAGTGTTTCTCAAGGTCATTTATATCAACTCTTACACCTTTTCCTGCATCGAGTTCATTTTGAAGCTCTTTAACTTCTTTTTCAAGATCACAATCAACAAATTCTAACTCAAGTTCTCCATTATTATTAATATTCCAACCAGCAATGTTTTTTCCTTTTATTTTATCAATGATTGATTGTTGTAACTGTATTTTTATTGATGTCATTTTTTATTCTCCTTAGAATTTATTATTATTCTCTATCTTTTATTATTTATATTTTTCTAAGAGAAATTTTAGGGCATTGTTAATTATTAGTTTTTTGAAAAAATTAAATTCATAATGTCTCTTTATTTTTCAATTTAAAATATTAAGCATGTTTTAAATTTTTTACCCACACTAACAAATTGATAGTCTTTTGAGAGCCAAAATAAACATATTTATGCATTATATGAGGCAATATTAATAAATATAAATTATATTTTCTATTATTTCAAAAAATGAAACAATGAGAGTTATTCAAAAAGTTATGGCAAAGACTTTTAATGTTCAAGCACCAGTATCAGTTAAGCATTTGAAAAATACTTTTGAGGTAAAGAACTTGAAGAAAAATCAGCTATTTCTAAAATGGAAATAACTGCATAGGATTGAAAAAAATACTTAAGAAAATTTTACCCTTATGTGCAATTTTTTAGTTTTTCTTCTGATTGAATTATTTTTTTAATAGATAAATTTATTAGTATTAAACTTTATAATAATAGTAATAATTAGATGATAGTTTTTTTTAAAATCAGTAGTAATAATCTAAATTTAATAATTATTATGGTTTAAAATTATCAAAATAAGTGTTTTTTTAAAAAAAGAATATATTTAAGTAGGTTCATTGCCCCCTAAACACTTTTACTCATTTAAGAGCACGGCCGTCACGGACGGCTCAGATTTAGGGGGACTTACTTTGAATGTATTATATAATATGAATTTGTTAGTATTTAAATTTTGGCTCATGACCATTTCTTGGCACATACTTTTATATGGTATTATTGACTAATATTTATATATGCAATCTGTTAAAAGTAGTATTAAAAGTATGGTGGTTGATGAAGATGAAGCTTTAAATTTTTATAGAAGTCTTCATTGGCCTTGTGGTGTCTATTGTCCTTCATGTGGTTCATTTGAAGTAAATAATCGTGGAGGGAGAGGCCGTAGTAAAAGATATTCATGTAAAGAATGTGGAACATTTTTCAACGATTTTACAGGAACTTTCCTTGAAAGAAGTAAAATCCCCTTTGGTGAAATCTTATGGATATTAACTAATATCCATAATAAATCTGTTAAACAAATGGCAGAAGAATTAGGGCATAATCGTAAAACTGTTGCAAGATATCATAAACTAATAAGAGATCTTTTGGAGAAAAATCATGTGGATCCATCTTTTGATGGGGAATTCGAGTTTGATGAAACTTATGTAAATGCTGGAAGAAAAGGGATAAAAAAAACATCCAATTCGAAGAACCACCAAGAAGAAGAGCTTTAAAAAGAAGAGGACGTGGAACATATGATGTTGATAAACCACCAGTATTTACTATTGTCCACAGACAAACTAAATACACGATTTTCCTGGTTTTAAAAAACTTACGAAAAGTAGTAGGGGGAATTGTAGACAGATTTGTGGAAAATGAGGCCATAATTTATACAGATGAATATGTAATTTATAATAATTTAATAAACCATGAAAAAGTTGTAAATCATCATACTGTTAATCATGGTGGCGGAGAATTTGCAAGAGGAGAAGTTCATGTGAATAATAATGAAAATAGACATTCACTACTTCGAAGATTCTTAAGAATAGGCTCATGACCATTTCTTGGCACATACTTTTATATGGTATTATTGACTAATATTTATATATGCAATCTGTTAAAAGTAGTATTAAAAGTATGGTGGTTGATGAAGATGAAGCTTTAAATTTTTATAGAAGTCTTCATTGGCCTTGTGGTGTCTATTGTCCTTCATGTGGTTCATTTGAAGTAAATAATCGTGGAGGGAGAGGCCGTAGTAAAAGATATTCATGTAAAGAATGTGGAACATTTTTCAACGATTTTACAGGAACTTTTCTTGAAAGAAGTAAAATCCCCTTTGGTGAAATCTTATGGATATTAACTAATATCCATAATAAATCTGTTAAACAAATGGCAGAAGAATTAGGACATAATCGTAAAACTGTTGCAAGATATCATAAACTAATAAGAGATCTTTTGGAGAAAAATCATGTGGATCCATCTTTTGATGGGGAATTCGAGTTTGATGAAACTTATGTAAATGCTGGAAGAAAAGGGATAAAAAAAACATCCAATTCGAAGAACCACCAAGAAGAAGAGCTTTAAAAAGAAGAGGACGTGGAACATATGATGTTGATAAACCACCAGTATTTACTATTGTCCACAGACAAACTAAATACACGATTTTCCTGGTTTTAAAAAACTTGCGAAAAGTAGTAGGGGGCATTGTAGACAGATTTGTTGAAAATGAGGCTATAATTTATACAGATGAATATGTAATTTATAATAATTTAATAAACCATGAAAAAGTTGTAAATCATCATACTGTTAATCATGGTGGCGGAGAATTTGCAAGAGGAGAAGTTCATGTGAATAATAATGAAAATAGACATTCACTACTTCGAAGATTCTTAAGAATATTTCGAGGAGTTTCAAAAGACAATTTACAAGGATATATCCTATTGGAACAATTCCGAATAAATTATAAAACAGATTCCTATGACATGATACTCCAAACCATAATCGAATAATGAGCCATGAAATGGTCATGAGCCATCTTTGGCTCATGACCATTTTATGGCGCATAAGTTTATATGGTGTTGTTGACTTATATTTACATATGGAATCTGTTAAAAGTGGTATTAAAAGTATGGTGGTTGATGAAGATGAATCTTTGGCTTTTTATAGGGGTCTTCGTTGGTCTTGTGATGTTTATTGCCCTTCATGTGGTTCATTTGAAGTGAATAATCGTGGAGGTCGAGGTCATGGTAAAAGATATTCTTGTAAACATTGTGGGACATTTTTCAATGATTTTACAGGAACTTTTCTTGAAAGAAGTAAAATCCCTTTTGGTGAAGTCTTATGGATTTTAACTAACATTCATAACAAATCTGTTAAACAAATGGCAGAAGAATTAGGACATAATCGTAAAACTGTTGTAAGATACCATAAATTAATAAGAGTCTTTTAGAGAAAAATCATGTGAAGCCGTCTTTTAGAGTTTGATGAAATTTATGTAAATGCTGGAAGAAAAAGCATAAAAAAAAACATCAAATTCGAAGAACCACCAAGAAGAAGAGCTTTAAAAAGAAGAGGACGTGGAACATATGATACTGATAAACCACAAGTATCCACCATTGTTCACAGACAAACCATAATACACAATTTTCCTAGTTTTAAAAAACTTACAAAAAGTAGTAGGAGGAATTGTAAATAAAATTGTAGAAAATGAAGCTACAATTTACACAGAGGAATATACAATCTATAATAATTTAATAAACCATGAAAAAGTTGCAAATCATTATACAGTTAATCATGGTGATAGAAAATTTGCAAGAGGATAAGCACATGTGAATAATAATGAAAATAGACATTCATTACTTCGAAGATTCTTAAGAATATTCCGAGGAGCTTCAAAAGACAATTTACAAGGATATATCCTATTAGAACAATACCGAATAAACTATAAAATAGATTCCTATGACAAAATACTCCAAACTATAATATAATAATGAGCCAAAAAATGGTCATGATCCAAAGATCATTCTATGAGCATTATTTTTCCATAAATTAAATAATGAATGAAAATTTAAAAACAATATTAATAAGTAACAATACAATTCCAAAACCACCAATTAGTCCAGTAATAAACCTTAAAATATTATTACTTTCTCTTAAATGGAATAATTGACTAAATCCATCTAAAATCATAGGTATTAATAAAATAATACCAAATAAAACTAAATTTTCTAAATTAGAAGATTTAAAAAATAAAACCAATAAAAAGAATAATGAAATAATCCCTAGATAAAATCCAGTACATCTTGCACACACTGGAAAGTAGTGATTTTTGTACTTAAATGTTCTATCTTTTCTCCTGTGACAAATTAAATTCATTTATTACTCTCCAATATATTAAACAACCTATAATGTATGTTAAAATATCTAAATAATCTTTTACTGCATGATATTTAATAAAAATTACTAAAAATTCCCAAACAAATGATATATTTAGAAAATTATTCTAGAAGCTAAAAGATCATTAAAATAGTTATTAAAAAATCCATTTAATAAATATAAATCAACTTTTTTAAAAAAAAAGACATTTAATATTGCAAAAATTATACAAATTAATATTAATACTATAATTTAATTTTCTAATCATAATAACCATGCAAATTTTTAAAAATTGTATAGTATTTCAATTAAGTTTTGCTTAATAATAACATTAAAAAATACTTAAAATTACTTCCGCTAAAGTTATTACCCCAGCTATTGCAAATACTGCACCACAAAAATTATCTGTAGATTTAGATTCATTTTTTTTACTCTTTTCAATGAAATATAAGTCTTTAGAAAAATCATCCATAGATTTAGCTTTATCATTTTTATTCTCTTCAATGAAATATAATTCTTCAGAAAAATCATCCATAAATTTAACTCCATTTTTTTCATTCTCATTCGTATAAAGTAATTTGTTAAAGAAATCATTTATTATTTCAACTTCTAATTTTTATTTCTATATTTTTTATTATTTATAATTGGTTAATAGAATTAATTACTAACTCTTTACTTTCTTTTGTTTAATAAATATTAAAAAGAGAACAAATTATGAACTTCCTAATATTACTTTCCAAATGCTCTCTATCTCAATCTTCTTTTATATAAAAACTCTATTTTATATTAGTTAAGCATTATTATATAATTTTCAATAATTTTTCTAATGCTTAGTTAATAATAAAAAAATTTAAAATTAGGTTAAGGGTTTGGAGATGATTAAGAATGCCATTACAAAGAGTAGTTAAATTGTCTAAAAGAGAAGCTTTAGTTAAAGGATTAAAAGGAAAAACTTATACAGCAATTATTCAAAATGGAATAGATATTCCTGAAAGTCCAGACACATGTTTTGTAGAGTTTATTCATAGAACTCCAGTTATTTCTAGATTTGAAAATGTAAGAAACACTTTAGAAAATACAACACCATCAGGAACTACAACACTTGAGATGTTTTATTAAATTAGTTGATGATTGTTAGATATTTTTCTTATAGGAAAATATTTTGTAATTTTATTGGATTTTTTTCTTATAGGAAAATATTTTATAATTATATTTTATAATATTATCCTGTTGTTATCTTAAAACACCAATTGGTAATATTTTAACACCATCTGCTCTAGTATAAGCTAATTCTCCACCAGTAATAATAGCTAAGAAACTTGGTTCTTTTATATTTATTTTATAATCTCTTATATTCTGTTTTATTAAATTGTCAAGTTTTATTAAATTTTCTGCAGCTTTTTCAATTTCATTACTACCTAACTTAAATTCAATTAGGGCATATCTCCCATCTTTTAAATGTAATATGCAATCTGCTTCAAGACCATATTTATCTCTGTAATAAGCTATTTTTCCATCTATTGAAGTAGAATAAACTGTTAAATCTCTTATACATAAATTCTCAAATATAAATCCAAAGGTATTTAAATCATATAGTAATGTTTCTGGAGTCAAACCTAACAATGCTACTGCAATTGATGGGTCTATAAATTCTTTTTTTGCCCTTGATCTGATAGCTGTTGCTGATCTTATGTTTGGGTTCCAGGCAGGAACATTATTTATAACAAATAATCTATTTAATGCATCAATATAAGAATAATATGTTGGTTTACTTATATTTGTAAAATTTGCTCGAATGTCTTTTATTATAGTTTCATCTGAAGCAAGTGTGGATATGTTTCTTGCATAAGACTGTAAAAGAGTTCTAACTCTTTGTGGATCACGTTTTACTCCATCAACAGTAGATACATCACTTTCACAAATATTGTCCACATAATTGGATACAACAAAAAGTTGTGCTTTTTTAGTTTTTTTATTTAAGCTATCTGGCCATCCTCCACGACAACTAGCAAAAATCAATTCTTCAATTGATAACTCTGATTTAACACCATTGATATCCATATTTGGTGAATTAAACAAATCCATAATAGCTATTTTGCCATTTGATTCTTCACTTTCAAATAAACTCATTGGTCTCATAATTAATTTATGTATTCTCCCAGTTCCTGAATGCATTATTTCGTTTTCATTTACTGAAGTTGAACCTGTTAAAATATATAATCCTACCTCATTTAAATTATCTACACTATTTCGCACTGCATCCCATAACACAGGTGCCATTTGCCATTCATCAATTAATCTTGGAGTTTCTCCTTCTAAAAGTGCAGAAGGTTTAACTTCAGATAATTTTAGATATGATTTTGATTTATCAGGATCTTGAAGTTTTAATATACTTTTTGCATGTTGTTCGGCGGTTGTTGTCTTACCACACCATTTAGGCCCCTCAATAACAATTGCTCCGATCATTTCTAAACGTTCTTTTAAAATATCATCAATTACTCGCTTTAAATATCTTTTTTTCATATTAATTGCTCAGTTAATTTTATTAGTTTTTCAAATATTGTTTTATTATTTGATGTATTTAAATTTTACTATTTTGATGTTTTTTATTTTACTATTTTGAGGTATTTTATTTTACTATTTTGATGTTTTTTAGTTTAATATCTTAATCATATTTATTTCAAAAATTGAGGGATTTTAAACTTGTTTTTTAATTTTTTAATTTTTGACAAATTTTCATGATTTTATTTTAACATCAATTTTTGACACAAAAACTCAATAAAAAAGAAAAGATTTATAAAATTAATAAGATATAATAAATATTATTATAAAAATTTAAAACAGAGAGATTTAAATGAGTTCATCAAAATTAGAAACAAATGGAGAATGGCTAGTTTGGGCTAGAGAAACAGCACACTACAACATTGAAGATATTGCTAGAAAGATTAAAAAATCTCCAGAAACATTAATAGAATGGGAGAAAACAGGAAAAATTGAATATGACAACCTTGTTGAATTGGGAAAATATTATCAAAGACCAACATCTGTTTTTTTTAGTAAAACTAAACCAAATTATGAAAAAGAAGATTTTACTGATTTTAGAACCTTTGCCAATGAAAATAATGCAAAAATTACTCCAGATATTGAATTTGAGATTAGAAATGCTAAATTCAGACGAAAAATACTATTGGACATTAATAAAGAACATAATAATTTTAAAATAGCTGATTTTGTTTTAAAAGACTTAAACAATGAAAATATAGAAAAACTATCTCAAAATATTAGGTCTATATTAAAAATGAATAGATCTACATCTAAATATAATTTAGGCTATTGGATTCAAAAACTAGAATCTATGGGAATATTAATTTTTGAATTTTATGGTATTGACCCAGATAAAATAAGAGGATATGCATTATGCTATGATAAACTACCAATTATAGGTATTAATCATAGAGAATATAAAAACCCAAAAAAATTCACATTATTCCATGAACTAGCTCATATTCTCCTTAAACAAAACAGTATAAGTAATATATTAAATTATGATTTGAAATTTAGTGAAGAAATATTATGTAACAAAATTGCTTCTGAGATTTTAGTACCTTTAGAACTCTTTAAAGCTATTACCAAGGAGTTTAAAAATGATAAATTTGAAAATAAAGACATTGAATATTTATCAAAAACTTTTAATGTAAGTAAAGATGTTATAATAAGAAAAGCAATAGATTTAAATTATATAAATAAAAATTCTTATAAAAAAAGAGATTTGGAATTTAAAGAATATTTAAAAGAAAGGGCTATCAGAACAAACAAAAATACAAATACATTAAAAAATACTCTAAATCAAGAGAATAAAACAGCTAAAATGCTAACAGCTGATGAAAAATATCAAAAACTAGCATCGGAACTTTTTAGTAAGAATGGCAATTATTTTACTAAGAAACTATTTGAAGCCTACGAAAATGAATTAATTTCAGATTTAGAATTATCAAGGGATTTAGATACTTCATTATATGTTGTAGAAAAAATTAGGGAATGCATATTAAAGAGGGAATATTCTTGAATGAAATTCTCTATGTTATAGATTCTAGTGTTATTATTCGGAGGACTAAACATGATATGTACGAGTATGATTCTTTTCCTATTCACTGGGACAATTTTGATAGAATGATAAATGAAGGTAAAATTATATCCCCTATAATTGTTAAAGATGAAATTGTTAATAAAAAACAGATGAATTAAAAACATGGTCTGATAATTTTCTTAATCTATTTAGAAGTATGAATAATAATATTTCTACTGAGTTAGGTTTTTTAGAAGAAAATTTTCCTGAATGGTACCACAATTATGATGATTCTAAAAATAATTGGGCAGATCCATATTTAATTGCTTATGCAATGGCATATAGTGCAGTGCTTGTTACTCAAGAAAAATGCAATCTTGGAGCTACCAATGAATCTAACTATAAAATACCTACAATTTGTCCTAAATTAGGTGCTTATTGCCATAGTGATAAGCTTATTTCTAAAAACATTAACCCTGATACTGCCCCATTTCAATGTATTAATTTTTTCGAGTTAATTAAGAGGGAAAAATTGTATTTACCTCATTCTGAATAAATTCTTACAAATAAAAGACATTTTATTTAATGAACCACTATTTATAGCTATTATTTAATAAGCATTATTATAATAAGCATTATTTAACAAGTATTATTTAATAGATATTATTTAATAAATTTATTTCAATAAACATTATTTAATCAATAATTTATTGTAATTTGATTAAGATTTAAATATATCGAGGTATAATAAATAGAATTATGAATAACACATCAAATAAAAATTTGATAAAAATAATTAGTTTCTTTGGCTTAATTGGACTTATATTTTATTTTCTTCATGTAATCACGGGTGAAATTTTTTATCCAAATTATGATCCATTAGCACAGGCAATAAGTGATTTAACTGCATTAAATTCTCCATCAAGAAACATATCATCACTATTTTCAATATTATATGGAATTTTTACTGTAATATTTTCAATTGGATTTTTTACATATTTTAAAGGAAAGATTAATAGAATTGTTACCAGTGCTTCTTTTGTTTTTGCTATAATGACAATTATTTCATTTTTAGGTTATACATTTTTTCCATTATCCGAATCAGGATATGCTGGATCATTTCAGGATCAAATGCATATTTTAGTAACGGTTTTTGTTGTGATTTTTACAATAGCTACATTAATATTGTTTTTTGTGGGATTTTTTAAAACAAAAGAATATAAATATTTTGGGATTATTTCATTGGTTATATTGATATTACTGTTTGTAGGAGCAATGTTAATGAATATACTTCCGAATGAATACCTTGGAATAGCTGAACGGATAAATGTCTATTCAATAGTAATATTTACTGGATTACTGTCTCTATGGATGTATAAACATTTAAAAAAAATAGAAGGTATGGCATTATCATTAACTTGATTGATTTTGTTTAATCTTGTTATTTTTTTGCAAAACTCCAGATTAAATTCAGGGCTTCTCCTGCTTCTAATGCTCCTGATCTTGTTTCTCTTAAAATTCTTTGGATTGAGAATTTTCTCATGTAAGGATATTTTTTATGGACTTCAAAGAGAAGTGGACACCCAAATCCACCAATACTTTCAACTTTATAATCTGCTATCACTTGTTTAATTTCTTGTTTTGCAATGGAAAGAGATGCAGGTAAATTTAATCTATACATTTTCTTTTTTTCTCCATTGTAGTTTAAAATTTTATTTGTTATACATTGGCTTCCAGTTGCAAGCATATCTCCAAAAATAACTGTGTCTATATCATTCTCAAGACCAAAGTTAAATAATGTTTCTCCAGTTTTTGATGAACAGCGTCCACAAGGGTGAAATCTTCCTTGAACTAATGATTCATGGATAATCTTGGAGTAATCTTTTTTAATGTATTTATGTTCAACTCCAATTTCTTTAGTTAAATTGTCTATATTTTTTTTATAATGTTTAGGAAGGATTATGCTCCCAGCATCAACTGTAATAGCTATTGGATTAAATCCTAAAAATTTGGCAAGGACAAGTGAAAAACTACTATCTACTCCACCTGAAAGTGCAACAATAGCTTCATGGTTATTTTTATCATATTCTGACTCATTTTTCTTTAAATGCTCTTTAAAATCAAAATTATAGCTATTTTCAATTTTTATTTCTAATAATTTTTTTAAATTTATTAATCCATTGGATTTGTCATTTTTATTATTGTTTTTATCTTCTATCACTGAATTAATTTTATTTAACGATTCGTTCATTTTGTATTTTTTTAAAATATGGTCAGAATAGCTGTCTACATGTATTTTATTTATATTTAAATCTTCTCTTAATCTACCAACAACCCATCCACCTTTTCCAATTATGACTGATTTGTCAGGACGATCATTGGTAATTATCCATAATTCATTTGATTTTTCATTAAAAATCATATCTTTAATATTAATTTCTGAATCATCATGACCGATATTTTTTCTAATTCTTTTAATATTTTCTTTAATGTCGTTAATTGAATACATAGTATCTATTTAGATTTTATCATATTTTTTTTAATTAGATAATATTATATATTATTATTTTAATAAATATAATTATTATAAATGAAATTATTTATACAAAAATATTTATACAAAAATACTTTATAGATTATGCAAAAATAGTTTATAAGTAAATTTTTATTTGTATTAATATAACTTTTATTTATATTAATATGACTTTTATTTATATTAATATGACTTTTATAAAATTTTACATAAGAATATTAATTTAGATTAATAATTTATAATAGCTACTAAGCTTTAATAAATTTTATAATGTTTATCGGAAGATAAAATGGCAAAAAAGTTTGTATTTTTTGGAAATACTAAAGATGATGACAAAGAAGAAAATAATAGTCCATCTCAAGTATTTTTAAAGAATAATATTCAATTTGGAGTAGAATACAAAGAAGACTCTAACCCTCCAACTATTGGAGATAATTATTTAATCCGTTCAGGTTCAATTATTTATAATGATGTGAATATTGGAAAGGATTTTAAAACTGGTCACAATGTAGTTATTAGAGAAAATACTACTATTGGAGATGATGTTTTAATTGGAACCAATACAATTATTGAGGGTAATGTGAAAATTGGTAATGGAGTTAGTATTCAATCTAATGTTTATATTCCAATAAATAGCTTAATTGAGGATAATGTATTTATTGGTCCATGTGCTGTTTTTACTAATGATAGATATCCTGTTAGAGTGGATTTTGACTTGAAAGGACCTTTAATTCGCAAAAGTGCATCTATTGGGGCCAACACTACATTTTTATCTAATATTGAAGTAGGTGAAGGTGCAATGGTTGCTGCTGGAGCTGTTGTTACTCGTCGTGTTCCTCCATATAATTTAGCTATTGGAACTCCTGCAAAAATTAAACCATTACCACATAACTTGAGAGTTCCTAATATGTTGTAGTAAATTTTTTATAGTGACTATTATTGGTTATTATTTTTAATTTTTTTTAATTATTTTTATATTATTTTTAATAGTAATTTCTTTGATTATTTTTATTTATCATTATTATTTATTTTCACTAATGATAATTTTGTTAACTTAAGGGTGTTTTAATGAGTCCAGTTAAAAAAGCTAATTTTATAATAATTTTTGTGGTAGCTATTTTGGCCATTTTAACAAGTTCTGTAGCTTATTCTTTCACAGGGAATTTTATTGACTTAAATGACAGTCAATGGAACTTATCTACAAATAAATTAATAGCTGTAGGGGACGGGAACTTTAGCCCATTAAAGATTAATACTGTTGTAATAATAAATAATAATACTACAAATACTACAAATATTACTAATAACTCAACTTTACCCATTGATACAAATTCGTCTAACATTTGATTTTACATTTATTAAATCTTTTTTTAAAATTGTTTAATTTTTTTAATTATCAATTTTTTTTAATTTTTTTAATATTTAATATCTAATTTTTTTATTTTTTTATATTTTTTTAATAATTTTATATTTTTTTATTATTTAAATCTTATTTGATAATATTAACTATTATTTGGTGAATAAATGTCTGAAAGTAATCAGATTGGAAATAAAATAAAAATTCTAAGAGAAAGCAAGAAATTAACAGTTGAAGAATTGGCTGATAGAACTAGTGTAAATTCACAGTTAATAGAAAATATAGAAAATGGGGATGTTTTTCCATCTTTAAGTCCTTTGATGAAAATTTCTAATGTTTTAGGTGTACGATTAGGAACATTTCTAGATGATAATTTAAGTACAAAACCCATTCTTATTAAGAAAGGTAAGAGTAATAAGGTTATGTATTTCTCTGGTGATGAAAAAAATAACAATGGAAGTGCATTAGATTTTTATTCTTTAGGAGCAGGGAAAAATGATAGACATATGGAGCCATTTATAATAGATGTTCATACAGAAGATGCAGATTTTGACTTATCCTCTCATGAGGGTGAAGAATTTATATATGTCTTAGAAGGAGCTGTTGAAATAAAGTATGGCAAAGATACTTATATTGTTAATGCTGAAGATAGTATTTATTATGATTCTATTGTTCCTCATCATTTACACTCGTTTAATAATGAAAAATCCAAGATTTTAGCAGTTATTTATTCTCCTTTTGATTAATAGATTTAAAATTATTATTTTATTCATTTTTTATTATTCATTTTTTATTATTCAATTTTTAATGTTCATTTTAATTATAAATTTATTATTATTCAGTTTTTTTCTTTTAGCTGAATTTATAAAAATATTAAATTCTTAATTTTTTAATTAGTTTATTATATTCTATGTGATATTATGTTTAAAATTACAGTCATTCCTAAATTTGGAGATATAGATGGATTAAAGCATGTTACGAATACAATATTGGCTTCTTGGTTTGAATCAGGTAGAAATGACATTTTTAGATTTTTCACACCTGATTTAGATTTAAGTCATGAAAATTGGAAACTCATAATGGCTAGAACAGATTATGATTTTCTTAAACAAATGTATTATGGCTATGATGTTGAAATAAGAACTTATATTCTTAAAATAGGTAATAGCTCATTTACTGTTTATCATGAAGCTTGGCAACAAGGCGAGCTTAAAGTCAAAGGTACTGCTGTTTGTGTTCACTTTGATTTTATTGAGCAAAAATCTAAACCTATTCCAGAGGACATAAGAAAGAAGTTAGAAGAACATCTCTACAGTCATAATCCATAAAATTCTTCACTATGGTTCATTTTTAATTTTTTTATAAACTTTAATTTTTTTATAGGCTGTGCAATGATTATTCTTTGTAAAAACAGATATTTAGTTAAAATATGTTAAATCATATGTAAAATATTAATACATGCTTTTATAAAAAATAAATATTTAAAAATAATTATGATTACTAAATAGATATTAATATTAATTAAAATAGAACTTTATTAAATATTTATTTTTATTTTTATAATGAACATTATTATAACTTTATAAATCTAATTTTAACTTAATCAACTAATTTTAGAAACTTAGATTTTTGAATTGTTGCACAGCCATTTTAATGTTTCAATCTATATGGCTTTTTAATACTTATTTTAATACAGGTGATAATTTGGTATTTTCAGAGGACACAATTGGGAATTTTTTTGAAAAACAAGTAAAACTACAAGGAGACAAAGACTTTATTGTTTATCCTGATAGAAATCTAAGATTTTCATATAATTCATTTAATGAAAGAGTTAATAATTTAGCAAAAGGATTGTTAGCTATTGGAGTTTCAAAAGGTGATCATGTTGGTATTTGGGCAAAAAATGTCCCTGATTGGCTAGCTTTTATGTTTGCAACAGCTAAAATCGGAGCTGTTTTAGTTACAATAAACACTGCTTACAAGAGTCATGAATTAGATTATATATTAAAGCAATCTGACATGAAAGTTTTAGCAATGATTGATGGATTTAGAGATGTAAGTTATATTGAAACAGTTTATAATTTAGTTCCAGAATTAAAAACATCTAAAAGGGACAACATTGAGAGTAAAGAATATCCATTCCTTAAAAATGTGGTTTATATTGGTCAAGAAAAACATAGAGGAATGTATAATACTAAAGAACTAATTTTGCTTGGATCTCATCAAAGTGAGGATAAATTTATTGAGGTTAAATCTTCTCTTGACAACAATGATGTTATTAATATGCAGTACACTTCAGGAACAACAGGATTTCCTAAGGGAGTCATGTTAACACATAGAAATATTTTAAACAATGGTTTTGGAATTGGAGAGAGAATGAATTTCAATTCAAAGGATAAATTATGCGTTCCTGTACCTTTATTTCACTGTTTTGGGATTGTTTTAGGAGTTTTAGCTATTTTAACTCATGGAGCATGTTTAGTGATGTTAGAAGAGTTTGATCCATTATTGGCACTTTCAGCTATTGAAAAAGAGAAATGTACTGCTATTCATGGGGTCCCAACAATGTTTATTGCTGAGTTAAATCACCCTATGTTTGACATGTTTGACATGTCTTCACTAAGAACTGGAATAATGGCTGGTTCTACTTGTCCTATTGAGACTATGAAAGAGGTTATGGATAAGATGAACATGAAAGAAATAACTAGTGTTTATGGTCTAACTGAATCTTCACCGGGCATGACTCAAACAAGTGCTGAAGATGCAATTGAAAGAAAAGTAAATACTGTTGGTCGTAGATATGATGATGTTGAAGTTAGAATTGTTGATCCTGAAACTAACAAGCCATTAGACATTGGTGAAGTAGGTGAAATTTGTTGTAAAGGGTACAATATAATGAAAGGTTATTATAAAATGCCTGAAAAAACCGCTGAAGTTATTGATGATGAAGGATGGTTACATAGTGGAGATTTAGCAACTGTTGATAAGGATGGATATTATTCTGTTGTGGGCAGAATAAAAGATATGATTATTCGTGGTGGAGAGAATATTTATCCTCGTGAAATAGAAGAATTTTTGTTTACTATAGATGGTGTCAAGGATGTTCAAGTTGCAGGGATAAAAGACGAAAAATACGGTGAAATTGTTGGTGCTTTTATTATTAAAGAAGATGGAGCAGATTTAGAAGAAGAAGATATTCGTGATTATGCAGTTACAAAAATAGCTCGTTATAAAGTTCCTAAACATGTTTTCTTCGTAGAAAAATTTCCATTGACTACCAGTGGTAAAATACAAAAACACATTTTAAGTGAAATTGGATATGATTTAGTTTTAAAAAAATTAGAAGAGGATAATTAATTTAGAGCTTATGATTCAGTGGGTATAACTACAGCTGGAGAAAATAAGCCTAACAATAATAAAAAATATCAAATTAATTTAAAAAAAGCTAAAGGGCAAATCATTGAAGTTGTTAATTAAGGCTGGAAAAAGCTCAAAATTGAATATTGGAACAGATCTTTAGATGGGCTACCAGTTGAAATCCATCTAATGAAAATGCTCATCCTCATACTGACTGCAACAAAGTAGCTATTACTTACAATGGAGTTATAACTAACTTTAAAGAATTAAAAGACAAATTAATTGAGAAAGGACACGAATTTTCATGACATTTATCAATGTATCTTTTTGACGCAGATGGTTTTTAAAAAAATATAAATATTACTAAAAACCATATATTGTTGTAATAAATGATTTTTTTATATTTTTTTGTAAAAATAGTTATTACTGGTTAAATGGAATTTTTATAAGTTTTATAATTTTGAAAATGGTGAAAAAATGTGTGGAATTGCAGGATGTATTAGCAAAAAACGAAGAGTAGCACCTATTTTATTAGATTCTGTGCGTAAATTAGAATACAGAGGTTATGACTCAGTGGGAATTGCTACAGTTGAAGAAAATAGATACAACAATAATAAAGAATATAATATTGGTTTAAAAAAAGCAAAAGGGCAAATCAGTAAAGTTGTTGACAAAGAATGGGAAAAGTTTGATGGAAATGTTGGAATAACTCATGTTAGATGGGCTACCCATGGAATTCCAAGTAATGAAAACTCTCATCCCCATACTGACTGCCATAACAAAGTAGCTATTGTTCACAATGGGATTATAAACAATTTTAAAGAATTAAAAAATAAATTAATTGATGAAGGACATGAATTTAAATCTGAAACAGACTCTGAAGTAATAACACATATTATTGAAAGCTACATGGAAAAAGGAATGAATCTAGAATCTGCTTTAGTTGAAACAGTTGGTCATTTAGATGGAACATATGCTATTGGAGCTATTTCTACTAATAATCCTGATGAAATTGTTGCTGTTGGTAGAAAAAGTCCCCTTGTTATAGGAATAGGTGATGGAGAAAACTATTTAGCTTCTGATGTACCTGCATTTTTAAAACACACAAAAAAAATAATGTATCCTGCATATGATGAAATAGTTATATTAACAGCTGATAATGTAGTAGTGAAAGATTTAAATGGAAATGTTATTGAAAAAGAGATAATTGAAACTAATTGGAATGAAGATATGGCTGAAAAAGCAGGATATGATCATTTCATGTTAAAAGAAATTCATGAACAAGCAATTACTGTTGAAAACACATTATCTGTTAAAGAAGAAATTGAAAATATTGTTAAAGATCTTAAAAGTATTAAAAGAATATGTTTTGTTGCTTGTGGAACATCTTACCATGCTGCGTTAACTGGAAAGTACTTATTTGAAAACTATGCTCACATTCCTACTGATGTAATACTTGCCTCTGAATTTGGATACTCATTTAACTCTTTAGATGAAGAAACATTGACAATATTTATCTCTCAATCTGGTGAAACTAGAGATACAATAGATGCAATTGAAATGGCTAAAGAAAAGTCTAAAACACTAGCTATTGTTAATGTTTTAGGTAGTCAAGCCACAAGGATTGCAGACTATGTTATTTACACTCAAGCAGGTCCTGAAATTGGTGTAGCTGCCACAAAAACTTATATTGGTCAATTAATTTGTATATATCTTCTTGCTGCCTTTTTTTCTAAACATCACTTAAAAGATGAAGTATTTGCCAACACACTTTTGAGAAAAATCAATTTGATTCCAAAATTAATTGAAAAAATCTTAGAAAATGAAGATGAAATTAAAGATCTTTCTTTAAAATATAAATATCCTCCTAATTTTTTTTACTTAGGAAGAGGCTTAGCTTATCCTACTGCTTTAGAAGGAGCTTTAAAATTAAAGGAGATAACATATATCCATGCTGAAGGTTATGCTGCTGGAGAGTTAAAACATGGTCCTTTAGCTTTAATTGATTATTGTGTTCCGGTTGTTGTTTTACTTCCTAAAGGTGACAGTTATAAAGAAACAATGAATAATTTGTCTGAAGTTCAATCTCGTGGTGGTGATATAATAGCTTTTACTTCGGATGTTGAGGATCTATCAGACCAAAAGGCTCAGGATGTTTTTGAAATCCCTAATGACTTAGGTGAAGAATTTGAAGAATTGTTTGCTCCACTAACATATATTATTCCTTTACAGCTATTATCTTATTATATAAGTATTTATCGAGGTTTAGACCCAGACCACCCTAAAAATTTAGCTAAATGTGTTACAGTGGGTTAAATATTTAATTTTCTTTTATTTTTATTTTCTTTTATTTTCTTCCTACTTTTTTTACTTTCATTTTTATCTTACTTTTTTCTACTTTTATTTTTATTTTATTGTGACAGTCCGAAAGTTTATTTTAAAATAGAATAATGTAACTAGAAGTTAGAATTGGATAGTAGAAAACATTTAATTTTTTCTTTATAAGCAAGTGAGTTTTTTTTCAAAAAGATAATATTATTCTTCTGATTTATGTTTTAAATATAACCGTAAATGAATTAGTTATAATGATATTGTTGTTTTCTAATTTTAAATTATGATGTATATAATTAACTTTTAAAAAAATATAATTGCTTATTGTTTTTTATTTATAATCTTGGACAAAAAATTTGTATTAATCTTTAGTTTAAATAGTATTTTAAATATTATTTTAAATATTATTTTAAATATTATTTTATTCTATTTACTTAATAATATAATTAATTATACTCAATATTTATAAAAATAAATAATTATGGACTAATATTTCATGAAATTAAAGAATATTTAACTTAAATTATTTAATTTAGACAATTTTTTTTATAAATTATCAATTAAAAAATTTTTGTCATACATTATAATTTTTTTATATTTATCTTTTTAATCAATTTTTTATTATTTGATATTTTTTTTAATCAATTAATTAATTAATCAATTAATACTTTAATGGTTTTTTGATAAAAAGATTATATTATTTATTTATGTAGTGATAAAATGGAGGAAAAAAACTTTGAAAATCCTTTTGACTTAGTAGAGTACTATTTTCAAAAAGAATTTGAAACAAAAGACCCTAAATATAGGCAAATACTTAAAAAAAAGATATTAAAATATTTACAAATTACTGATGATGGGTCATACACTTTTAAACCTCCAGATGCGGATGATTTAACAGAAACAATGCACACTTCTGCAGGAGCTATTTCAGAATCATTTGAAAAATTTGTTAATCCATTGTTAAATCAAAAACCATTTAACAAACAGGATGGTTTGCTTAATAAAAACCTTAGAAATGGTAAAAATATTCATATTAATAATGAAGATAATAAGAGTAAAATAAATAACAATAGTAACAGTAATAATAGTAATAATAATAATAATAATAATAATAATAATAATAATAATAATAATAATAATAATAATAATAATAATATTGAAAATAACAATTTTAGTACGGATAATTTTCAGGCTTATTCCATTTTAGATGTTTGTTCTGGATTTGGATATAATTCTGCAGCTATTATTGATGAATTTTTAAAATTCAGTGAAGATAAGGAAAATGAAGATAAATTAAATTTAAACATAGATATGGTTGAAATTTCTGAGGCAATATTGAAAATGGCTTTAGCTATTCCATCACCTATTGAATCACATAATATTATAAAAAAGTCTATTGAATCCAAGCTATTTCATGAAAATATTTTTTCGTTAAATTTAGAAACTAATGAAGGTTCTGAAAAAATTAACATAGGTCTTTTTATTGAAGATATAAGAAAAATTATTTTAAAACTTCCTTCAAAATTTTATGATGCAATTTTTCTAGATAGTTTTTCACCTAAATTGGTTCCAGAGTTATACACAGTAGAACTTTTTAAAGAATTTAAAAGAATTTTAAAATCTAAAGGTTTGATTTTAACTTACACTTCATCTATTCCAGTAAAAGCAGGATTAATAGCTGCTGGTTTTCATGTAGGGGATGGTCCTGTATTTGGAAGGATAAGTGGTGGAACTATAGCTTCTCCATCATATAAAATGATTGATAAAGATTTATCTTATGATGAAGAAAGATTAATAGCTCTTTCGGATTTAGCTATTCCATTTAGGGATTTGAATTTAGGCTCTAGCTGTGAAACTATTGTTGAAAATAGAAAACAAGAAAGACAAATAGCTAGAGGGAACACTAAAATTTCTTCAGCTGTTAAAACACCAATATATTTAGGTCAAGACATTGTTGATGAAAGATTAAAAAGAAGAGTTTTAAGAAATTTAACTGATTTTAATATAGATTCTACAAAATCAAAAATAGTATTAGATTTAATTTCTTCTCAAAATAGTAATGATAAACTTAATTTTAAAAATAGTTCAAGAGCCCGCATTTTAGACATAAAACAGAGATGGAATTCTTTATTAGATATATAACACTTATAATTAGTTAAATTTAAATTAAAATATTTTAAAGAATAATAAAAATTAAAGGTTTAAAAATAATTATTTTTAGTAAATATGTGTTAATATTAATTAAAAT
>NZ_LWMV01000223.1 GCF_001639295.1 Methanobrevibacter curvatus
ATTTTAACTAATATTAATAGCTATTTAGTAAAAATATGTATTAATATTTTTAATAGGTTTTAACATGTTTTAATTAAATATCTGTTTTTAAAAAATAATCATTGTACAGCCTCTTAAATTGTTATGATTATTAATAGAATCAAATGCTTTTCTTGATTCAAATTTTTAAAATATTTTCAAGGTATTTTTGATTAAAATAAAAATACCTATAATAAAAATAGTCAATTAAAAGAAAATAACCAATTAATAGTTTTCATTATATTTATGGATAAAATTTATTAGAATAACTCTTCTTATTAGAATAGCTCTGATTTTTCAAGGATATTCTCTACATCATTAATCTTTTTTTGAAGAAATGGCTTTATTATTAATGTAAATATTACTCCAAATATTGGAAATATTAACAATATTAATGCATTACTTATCAAGACATCTACTAAAGGAGCAGCAACATTTTCTCGGATTATATTCACTCCATAACTTATAGGCAGTATAAAATGAATTATTTGGAAAAATTTTGGTAATAGCTGTATAGGATACATTCCTCCACTACCACCAATTTGAAAAACAAGCATTAATATTGTAATAAATTTTCCACTATTGCCTAAGCTAGATACCAAAGAGTAAATAAATATTGTAAAGCATAATCCTATGAAAATATTCGATATAATAAGCATAAAAGGGTTAAAATATTGCACATTAATTATCACTAGCCCTATTGTTAACACTGTAGATTGTAAAACAGAAATTAGCCCAAATAGTGCTAGTTTACCTAGATATTCTTGAAATGGTTTAACTTTTAAACCTTTAACTCTTGGTGAAAACATTGCAAGTGGGATTAAATTTCCAATAAATAAGCTTAATGGTATGTAAAATTGTGCAATTCCATCACCATAAGACTTTAATGGGTGTATATCAGTATTATTAATGATTACTGGAGAATTAAAGTAATTTTCAACACTAAGAGTATTATATTTTGAAATTTTAACTAGCAAAGGATAATAGTTTTCATTAAAATAGTTAACATCATCTTCAAATAAGATTCTTTGATTGTTAAAATTGTTAATTTTATTATTTAACTTATTCAAATCATTGGTTAATGTTTTAAGTAATTTTTCAGAGTGGTTAGTTTTATTAACATAGATTATTACCTTTTTAGCATCTTTGTATACTAATTTTGAGAGAGTATAAGATTTACTTAAATAATTGTTAATAGTATTCATTTCTGATTCATATGAGTTTATTTTTGGCATACTAAGATCACTTATGTTCTTTCCTTCACCAAATGTTATTCCAGCTATTGTGGATACTATTTTATCATTGATTTCTTTTTGTATTTCAATACCCCCACTGGTCATTATTTTATTTGCCACCATATTTGTTTTACCATTGGTTAAAAATTGAATATCTCCGTGATATGGATTTGAGGTGTTGATTGATTCAATACTTTTGGTGAAATTTTTAGGTATTATCATTAGTCCGTAGTACGACCCCCTATTTAAATTCTTATAGCCATTTTCATAATTTGTTGAAACAAAATTCAAATCTTTAGTTTTTTCTAAGCTATTTACAAGTTCTTTTCCAATATATCCATTATCCTCATTGACTATTCCTACATTAAGTTGATCAATGTTATTATATGGATCCCAAAATGCAACAATGTTCACCAAACTATAAAGTGAAGGTACAATAATTATCACAATGAATACAAGAAGTATTATAGGATTTAAAATGTTTTTAATATCTTTTTTAATAATTTTTTTTATCATAGTATCCACTTTAAGCAATTTTATAAAAATTACAGGATTAATAATTTGTTAGTTTTTTATATTATTTAAATTTAATTTAATAAAATATTTTAATTTAATGAGATATTTGATCTAATCGCAACATTGTTGATTTAACTGTAGAAACGTAGCTTATAGTTTGCTTAATTTTATATTCTTTCTCATTTTTAATAGCTATTTTTTAATATAGTCCTGAAAATAAAGTTTATAAGTAATGATATTTTTTAAAAAATTTTATATTCATTCATTTCTCAAACTAAACAATTATAATATATATTTTTTTAATAATAAAATTATTAAAGATTATTTTAGAAATTAAAGATAATAACAACTTATATTTATGAAATAGATTGATATTCCAATAAAACATTGATTAGAATCTTTTCTTTCAGGACTATAATAACTGTTTTTTGGTAATAGCTATTTTTAATAATAACTATTTTTTATAATTGTAAATACAACTGTTGTATTCACAACATTTATATATGATGAATCATTTAATATAGTTGTTGTTCCAATTATGTTTATAATTACAAATTATATACTTATGGAGTAAAATCACAATGAAGTATGAAATGAATTTCAATCAGAATGATAATTCTAATAATAAGGAGAATAACAATGATAACTTTCCTTTAGCTGCTTTAATATCTATTATATATCGAACTCACAATACTCATTTAAATCATTTAATTGAAAGATTTAATTTAACTGCAGGTCAAATTCCTTTTATTTTACATTTGTTAAACAAAGAAAACATCTCTCAAGATGATTTAGCTAATGATTTATTTATAGATAAAGGGACTGTAGCTATTGCATTGAGAAAATTGGAAGATGAAGGGTTTGTTGAAAGAAAAAAATCTGAGGAAAATAGACGAAAATATATAATTTTTTTCACTCCAAAAGGTAGAAAAGTTGCTTTAAAAATTGAAAAACTAAATAATCACTGGGAAAATAAGCTTTTAAATGAATTTAGTTCTTTTGAAAAAAAAGAATTTATGAAAAAAATTAGAATGTTGTCATTAAAGTCTATTGAAATTATGAAAGAATAATCAGATTTTGATAAAAAATAATATTTGAGGCTGTCCCTCAATTAAAAATTTTAAATTTTAGATAATATAAAAGTGATTTTAAATTTCTAAAGTTTATTATAGGCATTAATTAGAATTTTATTTAGCTAAATAATGCTTAATAAATTATTAATTTCTACTTAAATAATTATTTATTAATTTAAATCAATTTTAAAGAGGTTTATTTCCTAATGAAATTAATCATGGGGCATCTTAACTCTGATAAAAGAAAAATTCTGATAAAAATTGATTATAATATGTGGAAATTAGGAGAAACCAAAAATGGGTATGAATGAAAATGAGAACCATAGTAATATTGATTTATTAAAAGGAGATCCAAAAAGAGCTATAAGAAAATTAGCTTGGCCAATGATGGTAGCTACATTTCTTACAATGGCTTACAATCTTGCTGATGGAATATGGATAGCAGGGCTTGGAACAGAAGCTTTAGCTGCATTAGGATTTGCAACACCTTTATTTATGGTAGTTGTAGGTTTAGGAACTGGTCTTGGAGCAGGAGCAAATTCATTAATAGCTAGATACATAGGTGCTGAAAATAAGCAAAAAGCAGATAATTCAGCTATTCATTCAATTCTATTAACTGTAGTAATATCTGTAATACTGGCAATTGTCCTAATATGTTTCCTTAAAGATTTATTGTTAATAATGGGTGCTGGAACTTCTATAAATATGGCACTTGACTATGGTTATATCATTTTTGGTGGAATTTTTGTGTTTTTGTTTTCTAATGTAGGAGC
The DNA here is from genome assembly GCF_001639295.1 of Methanobrevibacter curvatus. GTDB lineage: Archaea > Methanobacteriota > Methanobacteria > Methanobacteriales > Methanobacteriaceae > Methanoflexus > Methanoflexus curvatus. The sequence goes on from NZ_LWMV01000223.1 coordinate 3,616, forward strand.
AGGAGTACTTAGAGCAGAAGGAGATGTTAATCGTGCAATGTATACTTTAGCCATAACTGCAATATTGAACATTGTTATAGACCCTATATTTATTTATACATTTAATTGGGGAATGGCTGGAGCTGCATGGGCTACAGTAGTATCTGCACTGATTTCTTGTATTGTAATTGCTTACTGGTTATTTATTAAAAAAAGCACATATCTTTCTTTTAGCTGGAAAGATTTTAAATACTCCAATAAAATAATTAAAGGTTTATTAAATGTAGGATTACCTGCTTCAGCTGATACTTTAGTAATGGCAATATTGTCAATTGTGTTAAATTTAATTCTTGTCATTGTTGCAGGAAATTATGGTGTAGCTATTTTCACATCAGGTTGGCGTGTTTTGTTAATGGTTCTAATACCTCATTTAGGTTTAGGTACAGCTGTTTTAACAGTAATAGGAGTAGGATATGGTGCTAAAGATTATAAAAAAATGTCAACTGCTTTTAATTACTCTATTAAATTAGGTCTAATAATAGCTATAATTATTGCTATATTAATTTTTATCTTTGCTGAACAAATAGCTTTTATATTTGCATACAGTGAGGCTAATGCTCAGTTAATTCCAGGAATTGTTGCATTTTTAAGAATAATGTCCATATATTTTATTACAATTCCTTTTGGTATGATTTCAACCTCTACTTTCCAAGGAGTTGGAAAAGGTATGACTTCCTTAGTCATAATTGTTCTTCGTTCCTTTGTTTTCCTATCAACATTTGCATATTTATTTGCAATACTTTTCAATATGGGAATAACAGGAGTATGGTGGGGATTGAGCCTTGGAGGGGTAATTGGTGTAGCCATTGCTTATATATGGGCCAAAATATTTATAAATAAATCAGTTAAATCTTCTCACCAAAATGATGACAATTAACAGTTACTTAGTGTTTATATGAGATAAATAAAAAACAATTGAAAATAAGGATAGGTTTAAATAGCTATTTTTATTTTAAGTCAAATTCTTCTAAAAATTCATTAAAGTCAGATTTATAGCTTTTATCTTGTAATAATTTAAATTTTTTATAAGAATTTATGGCTTTTTTATCTGCTTCTTTTTTAGTGACTTTACCTTTGTCTTTTAATAGCTCATATCTGTTAAACTCTAAAAATCTGTCTACTTCATTAATCCAGTTTTTCATAGACATTGGTCGCTTCTCATATGCTTGATTTTCACCATAATCAATTAACATAACCACTATTCTATTAAGTTTTGAAATTTCATCATTTTTTAAATAATTTTTAGCTATTAAAACATCTCTTTGTAAAATTTTGCCATTTGGAGCATTTTCCCAAATTTCAAGACCCATATGTGGCTTATTAATATTTACTCGCTCTTTAATTAACTCTGGAGCTGTTTTACCTGTTACTGCAAAATGTAATTTATTTTGTACACTTGCAAAAAATTCTTTAGTTAATTTAGCATTTTTATTGTAATCATAACTTGTAGCATATAAATCTGTAATTTTCTCATATGATCGACGTTCAGAGGATCTAATTTCCCTTATATCCTCTAATAATTTATCGTAATAATCTTTAGTAAACCTTCCACCTTTTTTTAATAACTCTTTATCTAAAACATAACCTTTAATGATATATTCCTTTAAAATATTGGTAGCCCATATTCTAAATTGAGTTGCTTCTTTAGAGTTTACCCTGTAACCTACAGAGATTATCATGTCTAAATTATAAAAAGCTACTTGATATTTTTTTCCATCTTTTGCAGTTGTTGCAATTTTTGCAACAACTGAATCTTTCTCTAATTCTCCATCTTCAAAAATATTTTTTATATGTCTTGAAATAACAGATTTATCTCTAGCAAAAAGAGTCGATAATTGATTTAAATTAGCCCATACTGTTTCTTCGCCAAGGATAACTTCAATATTTACAGCACCTTCATCTCCGATATATAATAAATGTTCTACAATTTCAAATTCATTTTTCTCCATTTAATCACCAAATAACTTTTAAAATATCCAATCTAAGAATATTGGGCTTTTTGAATTGTTTTTGCTTATTCATTTGCCTCTTCTTTATTTGTTATTTTAATATCTTAATAAATAAAAATTTTAAAGAGATATAAATCTTAAAATATGCATTTTCAAATGTTGTCTACATTAATATTGATTTAAATATGTATTATATTTTTTCCAAGAGCATTTGAAAAGTAATCCTCACAGTTTTTCTTGTTTTTCTATTTTTTTAAAGTCTTCTTTATGTCTTCTTTATGGTGTTTATCTTAATATTTAAAAGATTTATAAAAAAATTAGTCATGCTAAAATCACAGTTCAATCCCAATCTATCTCTTTTTAGATTTTTGCACTATTAATTGCCTGTCACTTGAAACAATCAAAAAAATATCATTAATGTACTTACTTGTCTGAAATTAGATTTATAAAAATAAGCTTCTTAATAGTTCTATCATGTGTTTTAGTAACTATTCTTTTTTTAACCAACAATGATTTAGTAACATGAAAAACAGCATAATATAATCTATTGATATAATTAGGATAAAATTCGTCGTTATAATTCTTTTCAGCAACTTTTAAAAGTTTTAATGATTTTTCAAAATTATTTTTACTTCTTCATCCAATTAAAATACCATCTTTTTCAATATTTTTGTAAAAAGAAAAATTTATATATTGTTTGTAATGTTCGCTATCAATCATTTTTACAGATAAATATTCACCTGTTTTAAGAAGTATGTCAAATGTCTTTCCATAAATTTCATCTTCAATTTTTAAATCATCACCAATGTTAAAAGTTACAATAAGGATATCTATATCTGAATCTTCATTATCCTCACCACGAGCAACAGATCCAAATAAGATTATTTTTTCGATTTCAAGGTTGTTTAATGAATTAGCAAAATCAATAGCTATTTGTTTTTTATTGTTAGAACTTTTTGGTTTTAAAGCTTGAGTTTTTTGAATCATATACTTCACCATGATACTTAATAGCATATTATAAAGTTTTATATTGATAAATTTATCTATCAAATTTCAATTCTATCAAGTTAAAAAATTTTTTATTTAAACTATGAACATTACTAAATTTGTAAAAATAAATATACATGAATATTAACTAAAATCTATTCCAGAAATATCTAGGTTATTTGGTTTTCCAATATCTTTGAATTCATATTTATGAGAATCAATTGTTGTCTACTCAGTTAATTCCTCTGGTAGTTCATTTAAGAAATGTTGTTCCTTAATTTTACCATCAAAATTAACACTTAAATTTTTAATGACCTCTAACAATTTTCGAGTATTTTTTTATCCTGTTTACTTATCTTCTTTAAAGAACGATCTGCTTTTTTGTAATGATTATTTTATAAATATCTTTCTTCAAGTTTATCAACATCCAAAACAATGCCTTTACCATCATCAATTTCTTTATCTAAAGTGTTTAACTCCTCCATTAACTTTTCACAATCTAATGTATTACATTCATCTATTTTTTCCTCAAGAAAATTATTTATTACTTCATTATCAGTTGTTCCATTCTCAATAGTTATATTTTTCACTTTTTTATAAGTATTTTCAGAGATTTGTACATTAGGCATAATATTCTCTCAAAATAAACAGTTTAATATTTATTTTATTTATTAAATATGGCATTTAAAATTTTCTAAAAGATTTTAATACTGTCAACTTAAGAAAAATATTTTTCAAAATGTCATTGTTTTCATTAAAAAATTGAAATTATTTATAAATGAACCTTCAAGTATAAATTATTAAGTTATCAAGTATTATTTTACTAAACAAATTAAGATTAAGAATATAATAAATTAAAACTATTTAAAACCAATTTTTTATTAATCATATGCAAAATTTCAATGGGAGAACTTCAAATATTAAAGAAAATATTAGGTGAAAAAAATCTTTTTAAAAAAGTAAATAAATACTTGACATATCAATTAATTAAATCAAAAAAATAAAAAAATATATAAAAATATATAAAAAAAGAAATAAAAAAGCTATTTATGATTTACAGCATCTCTAAATTTGTCAAAGAAACCTTTTTCAATTTTATCAATTTCTTCGCCGGAAATACTTGCAAACTCAACCAATAGCTGTTTTTGTTTTTCAGAAAGCTTTTGAGGAACCACAACTTTAACTGTAACATAAAGGTTTCCTTTAGATCCTCTATGTAAAATAGGCATTCCTTGGTTTCTTAATCTAAAAACACTTTCACTTTGAGTGCCTGAAGGAATGTTCAATTCTAAAGCACCATTAATAGTTGGAACTTCTACTTTAGCCCCTAATGATGCTTGAACAAAGCTGACCTGCTTGTCATAATATAGATCTGCTCCATTTCTTTGGAAATCCTTATGGTTTTTAATATTCACCAATACATAAAGGTCTCCATTAGGAGCATTTTCTCCTCCAGCATTGCCTTCACCACGAGCAACAATTCTTGAGCCATCTTCAACTCCTGCAGGTATTTTAATATTTATTGTAGTGTTTTCTTTAATTTTACCTTTACCATGACACTTTTTACAAGGATCTGTAATAATTTTACCTTCTCCACGACAAACACGACAAGTTGTAACATTTACCATTTGTCCAAGAAATGTGTTGGTAACTTCTTTCACTTGACCAGTTCCACCACAAACCTTACAATTTTCAGGATTTGAACCTGGTTCTGATTTAGAACCATGACAAACAGGGCAAATTACATCATGAGCTATTTTAATCTCCTTTTCAATGCCAGTGGCAGCTTCTTCTAAAGTAATTGTAACATCTTTTAAAATATCTGAACCTCTTTGAGGAGATTGACGTCTTCTTGAGCCACCTCCAAATCCAAACATGTCAAAAATACTTTCAAATCCTCCACCTTGACCACTAAAGCCTTGGAAAATATCCTCAAAATTTACATTTCTAAAAATATCCTCATTTGTAAAACCTTCCATTCCTGCATGTCCATATTGATCATACTTTTGCTTTTTTTCATTATCGGATAATACTGCATAAGCTTCGCTTAACTCTTTAAATTTAGCCTCTGCCTCTTTATCATCTGGATTTTGATCAGGATGGTATTTCATTGCAAGCTTTCTGTAAGATTTTTTTATTGTTTTTTGGTCTGCATTTTTATCAAGACCAAGGATTTCGTAGTAATCACGTTTTTCTGCCATTAATTCACCTAAATTGAAGAAAATATAAGAATAAATTAAAAATAATATTTTGAATTTCTTTAAAATTCATATTTGAACTATTAAACCAAAAACATTTAAAAATTGATAAAAATTATAAAATAAATAAATTTAATAAACTTAATGCAATGAGTAAATTTAATACACTAAATAAGTTTAATGCACTAATATTTTAATAAGTAAATGAATTTAATACATAAATAAAAACTAATAATTAATATTTAATAAAAACTAATAATTAATATTTAATAAAAACTAATAATTAATATTTAATAAAAACTAAAAATTGATAGTTAAAAAATTTAATAATAAATTAATAAAATTATTATTTATACTATATTTTTAAATTTTACTTTATATAATTATTATAATAAACTCATTTTAAATAAATATATGTTAAATTAAATAAATAAAATAAGTGAATAAATTAATTTTTATATATAAAATTTATAAAATTTAAAAAAATATTGTTTAAAAAATATTAAAAG
>NZ_LWMV01000224.1 GCF_001639295.1 Methanobrevibacter curvatus
TATATTAATACTTTAAATACATTTTAAAATATTTTAATTAAATATCTGTTTTTATAAAAAATAATCATTACACAGCCTCATAAGATAAAATAAAAAAATATTTAAAAAAAATAAAAAAACATGATCATATACTATCATTAAAATATCTTAGTTAAATACTAAAAGTTTGTAATGATAAGTATAATGAGCAAATTATTTAAAATATATAAAACTATTCAATGGCTGTATCTCCTTTAAAGAGAATTAAAGCTATTCCATCAATGACTAAACCTATTCCTAAAATAATTGCAATAAATAATGGGTTTAAAAGAGTTAAATATCCTAATATTAATGTTAAGATACCTAAAACAATGAAGATGCCTGAAGATGCTCTTCCAAATACAGATATTCTTGAAAAAATTCCTAAAATTCCTGAGAAAATATACAAGAATCCAAATACAAAGAAGTAAAAACTTGCTAAAATATCAAATAAAATAACGTTTCCAACTAAGAATAACCCTAACATTAAGGTAATTAAACCAAAAATAAAGTTCAAAATAGCTGAGACTTTGTTTTTAGAAAATTCTCCAAATGAGATACCTAAGAAGTAGATTCCAATTAAAAGAAAGACAATAGAAACAAATGTAGATAATACAATTTCACCTAACAATGGAAAGACAAGTAGAAGTAATCCTAAAACAATTGCTAAAATACCTATTAAATTTTTATTTTCCATATAAACACCTTTTTAATTTATTATCTCAAAATATATTTATCTATGTAAATTCATTTAATTTATATAGATTACATTATTTATGTAAATTTTTATATATTAATTTATTTATGTAAACTCATAATTTGTATAGGCTATTAGTTTTATGTAAATTCATTTAACTCATTAAAGTTTATATCAAAATATAAAGAATTCTTAATTTTCCTAATCTTTTTAAATTATTTATCAATTAAAATAGCTTCTTCAATTAGGTATATGCCATTGTCAAAGTTCCAAATTTTTTTTGCATATTTAATCTTAATTGTTTTTTTAAAAATTGGTCCATCTAAGACCATTGTTTCTGCTTCTCCTCCTTCAAATGCCAAATTTATATTTATTTTTGATTTAATCTTTTTTAATTCATCAATGGCTTCATGAGTAATTACTTTTCCAAGCCATAATTCATCTAAACCTTCAGCAAAAACACCAGTCACAATTACCTTAAATCCACTATCAACAACTTCCCTCATATATTCCTCTTCATCTACATGCCAGTAGGGAGCTATTGATTTTAAATTGTGCTTAGTACATAAATTATCTATTCGTGATTTCTGATACTGAGAGTAAAGAGCTCCAGTATAAATGGCTTCAACACCTATTTTTTTTAAATTAACAAATAATTCATCTAAATCTTTTAATTCTTCCTCTTTTTCACCTTCAGTTGTTGAAATTATTATGGGAATGTCTAAAGCTTCAGCTATTAACTCAGTATAATTTATGTTAGGAACATGAAACATGTAGGATGCATCATTTTCACTAATCATAGCACATAATGCAACTATTTCATCTCCTTGGTTTATAGCATAATTCAAAGCCATTGTACTATCTTTTCCACCAGAAAAAAGAACTGCAGATTTCATAAGATTCTAGATAAATATTTTAAAAAACAAAGTTTTTAAAAGCAAACTTTTAAAAAAAGTTTGATCAAAAGGTTTTATTTAAATTCAGAAATATTGTTTTAATAAAAGTATTTGGTATAAGTCAAATATTTTGACTGTATTTATATATTATAAAGAAATTTTATAATGAAGTTTTATAAAGAAATTTTAATTACTCTGATAAATATAATGATTTTATAAATTAATTTTTAAATATTTTTTAATTATTTCATAAGTATTTTTTAATTATTCTCTTGATGTTTAAATATACTTTATTATAAATGGTTTTATAAATATTTTTAATGTATTCTATAAAATTATCAAAATATAGACCAAAGAGAGCAACTAAAATCCCTACAAACCCTGTTAAAAGAATGATGACATTGTTATCAACCATGTTTTTTTTAGTATCTTGAATCTTTTTTGTTACTGGTCCTTCAGTTTTAATAATAACATAATCATCCTTAATTAATTTTGATTTAACTTCTTCTAATTTAGATGATTCTAATGTAATAACTGGGTAGATGTAAACATTTAGTGTGGCAATACCTCCACTGTAGGAAATACTTTCTGAAATATCATTTATAATTTCATTTGGATTTTGGTAATTTGTATTTACTTTAATTACTCCAGAAGTATTTACATTCCATGAAGTTATATTTGAATTAATAATTTTTAGGGTCTTATTAATAAAATTTCCTCGTCTTTCTGTAAAATTAGTTGTCATTAATGTAAAACCCGTACTTTTAACAGAAATAACTCCATCTATTTTTGAAATTTGATTCATAACCGTATTTACATCTGTTTCATTGCTGATTTCTAAGGTTATTTTTTCCTGATTTCCATTAAAAATTTCTTCAATAGCACCTGCAGCATTAGGAATTTCATCATAAATTGGAGTTATGAAAAATAGACCTCCAATTATCCCAATAATAAAGCCAATAGCTATAAGAGAAATAAAGCCTTTTCTATCAATTTTAGGGGTTAAAAGTCCCATTGAAAAAATAAAAATAAATATTATGATTAATAATATTAAATAAACAGCAGAAGTTATAACATCCATGAAAAAACCTATCTATTATTCTATATTAAAAACATTTTTAAACGAAAAAAAAATATTACTTAAAAATTTGATTTGCAATTAAGTTATTTTTCTTTAATGTCTAAAAGAGCATTAACGACACAGCCAATATTTTCTCCAGTTAAACCTACAAACATGTCTTTATCTTCAAGTTCTGCAAACTTTCTTGACCCAGAGCATGCTAATGTAAAGTTAGGATCTTTAGTTATAAAAGGTCCAGCAACTGCATCAGAGCATACAGATTGAATACCTGCAAAATTTGCATTAATCCTTCCACCTAATGTATAAACAATAGATTGTGATAAAATCATTGCCCCATTAGGGTCTGTGATGAGAACAATAACATCTGCTTGAAAGTTAGCATTTTCAAGTGGAGCATATCCTAATGCAAAACTTCTAAGGTCTATTTGAGGTGTTCTATCAAATGTTCTTTTAGCTGATCCAATACTTTTAAATCTTCCTAAAGAGTAATAAAATTCTCCTGTTTTTATATTTTGAGGCATGTCTTCAAGTCCCAATGAAGCTGATCCTCCTTTACAAGCTTGTTCCTGGGAAGTAGAATAAAATGATTCTCCTTCACTAGCTATTTTAACCATTGCACAGTGGGGAATTTTTTTATCAATTTTTACCATCCCATTTGGGATATTTTTACTATTTAAAATAAATTTAATGGCTACAGGAGAATATTCAAGAGACAATTTTTCTTTTAAAATTTTTGAAAAGTATTGATTATTTTCCAATATATCTGATTCATCCATTTTAACACCTAAAAGCAAGGAATTGTTTATTTTATCATATATACATTAGTTATAATCTATTTAATTTTATTTATAATCTATTTAACTTTATTTGCAATCTATTTAATTTTATTTATAATTTATTTATACTATATTCATTTAAATAAAAAAAGCAAAATAAACAAAAATTAATTAAAAAGATGAAAGAATTAAAAAGATAAGACAATTAAAAAGATAAAATAATTAAAAGAATTAAAATAAGTTAAAAATTATAATTCAATTTCTAATTCTATAGGAAGGTGTTTAGAACCCTCAATGTTTAAAATTTTTGAAGATTTAATATTATCTTTAATATCATTACTAACAAAGAAGTAATCTACACGTGAACCTATACCATCTTCTTTTGCTTTTGGAGATTTAAAATATGAATACTCTTCACTATCAGCATTAGACAGTCTAAAACTGTCTTCAAAACCAATAGCTAACAATTCATCTAGTAATTCTGCTTCTTTTTTAAATGACTTTGAGTTTTCTAATTCATTTTTCTCAATGTCTTTTTCACTATGTGCTATAGAAAAATCACCAGCAATTATTGTTTTTTTAATATTAGTTGATTTTAAATAATCAATTAATTCTTTTAAAATTCTTTCTCTTAATTTTAAATCTTTTGCAGCTGAAGGAAGATCAACATTTAATAAATTAAAGTCATTATAATTTAAATTCAATATTCTACCTTTTATTTCATCATTTGGATTTTTTAAGAATTTTTTAGCTATTTTTGCACTGTCTTTAGAGTATGCTGAAACTCCTCCATTGCTTGAATCTAAATCTTTAGAAAAGTAAGAATTATAATTTTCTATTGTTTTTAATTTATTGTCTAATTGTGAGTAGTTAGCTTTTGTTTCTTGGAAGAGCATTATATCTGCATTTTCACTAAAAACTGGTTCTAACTGCTTATTTTTAAATCTAGTTCTAATACCATTAAGATTCCATGAAAGAATTTTTACTTTACTCATTATTTACACTTTCCTGATTAATAAAAATTAATCTAATATTGATATACATTTTTTAATTGTATTCTTTTATTGTTTTTTAAAGAAAAGAAAACAAATAGAAAATCATACAAATTAATTATATAAAAGAGATTATATATAAAAAAAAATTATTTTCAAAAATTATTATTAATATTATAACTTTTTTAATTATAATATATAAATTTATGGTTCTATCAAATGGTTGCATCCTGAATTGATAAAGTAATACATTTAACAGATGAACAATAACTTTTTAATTATATTCTATATGAATTTTTCATGACATTTTTTATTTTGATCTGGTGATTATTAGTTTTAAATGTACTAATGTTCTGGGGTTGGAACAATTCCAAATAAATTATAAAACAAATGCCATTGACATGATGCTCCAAACTATATAAAATAATGATCATAAAATGGTCATGAGCAAAAAATTAATCAAGGGGCATCCTCATTTGAAAAAAAATATAAAGAAAATATAAAAAAAATATAAAAATAATTATTTAGATAAAAAATATTCAATAAATGCTTTTTTTCTTAATAACTGTTTAAAAGATGGTTTTATTAATTTTTAAGTTAACTAATAATAACGAACTATTACTTCATCAAAACCATAACCATAGTATGTTCCATATAAATTAGTTGTTAAAGAATTCCTACCATGACCATAAAATATCTTTGAACCTTCTTCACCAGTTGTATAATCACGATAAAGAAGTTTAATTTGATTTATTTTAGATTTTTTATTTTTTGCAGTTATTTTAATCTTCTGATAATTAATTGTTGGAAAATTCTCACCATTAATATAGTCAGTTATACCTTCTTGAATAATTTTTACATTGGATTTTTTCCCTTTGAAAAATTTAACTACTCTAAATTTTGAGTTTTTAAAGCTAGTAGATTCTTTTTTAACTTTTCCTTTAGTTAAATAATTAATTTTAATCCAAGAAAGACTATTATATAATGGAACTTTTATTTTAATATATTTTTTATTATTAACTTTGACAAGTTTAGCTTTTTTATCTGAAAATTTAATTTTATAAGATTTAATTTTGTATTTATTTCTGTACCCTTTTTTTACTTCAATTTTAAGATATTGCTTAGTTTCATGAAGCTTATAGCTTAAAGTATCAACTTTAAGAGTGACAATCTTTTTATCATAAGTATCTAATTGATGATCTGAAGATTGGTATATGGTTTCACTTGTAGCAAAACTAGTATTTATGGAAAATACTAAAAATAAAATAGCTAAAGCAAATATAAGAAAATAACCTTTTTTATTCATGATTACACCTATTTTCAATATTGGTTAAGTAATTAAATGTTTATATTTTATATTATAAAATTTAAATATTAAATGTTTGAATAGTATATAATTAAAAATTATATATTTGAATGTATAAATCAACTTAATAATAAAACACTTTAAATGCTCCAATTGATGGGGCATGTGTTTTTGGAATATATTTAGTTAAAGTATGCATTCCATGGCCATTGAATGTTTTAACCATTGTTACTTCAATGTGTATAAAATATGCAGTAATAGACTTTAAATAATATTTACTTCCTATGGTTTTAATTTTAAAATGTCGATTAGTTATTTTTATATATCCTTGTCCCTCATTAACAGGAACTCCTGATTCTTTTAAGACGATTTTAGATTTTTTCCCTTTAAAATAAGTTGTTCCTTTCCATTTAGAGTTAGATCCGAAATTCACAGTTTCATTTTTGATTTTACCTTTTGTATTATAATTCACTGTAATTTTATCAAGATATTTATTACCTAAATTAATTTTTACATTAATTTTACTTCTTTTCTTGAATTTACTTAGATTATAATTTAAAGTTTTTCCATTAGAAAACTTCATTTTAATTGATTTGATTTTATAGTTTTTTTGATATAGGCTTTTAACATCAATTTTAAGTATATTTGTATTGTAATATTTTTCTCCTTTAATTACTGATTTATGGATATCTTCAACAGATATAATCTTTTTTTGATAAATATCTGCACTATAATCCTTATATGGTTCAATAACTTCATTACTTACTGCATAACTTGCATTTACTGCTATTATAAAAATAATAGCAACAAAGATTACCGATAAAAATGTTTTTTTAAATTTCATTTAAATTCTCCTATGTTTAATTTGCTGAGATAGGTAATTTTATATTATACGAATTTTAATCAACCAATAGATAAAAAAAACAGAGAATGAAAAGATAAAATAAAAAATAAATAAAATAATAAAATCCTTTCTATCAAAATGTTTATAATGTTCCTGGAAAATTAAAAAAAACAAGCACAATTAATTTTTATCCCAGTTAAAAATATTTTTAAAGTTTGAAGTATTTAATACTTTTCATTTAAATTTAAATCAAATATTTAACAATCTAATATTTAGTAATTAAATATTTAATAATTAAATATTTAGTAATTAACTACTTAATAATCAATCATGTAATAAGCAAATATTTAATAATCAAATAGTGTAGTTTGCTTTAAATTTTCTTTTTTTCTATAATCTACTAGTTTTTCTTTAATTATTTTTCTATAATTAGTATTAATATGGTAATTGGTTTTAATTTTGTTTATTTTAGTAAATAATTCTTTGCTATAATTTCTATCAACCCTACCATTTTTATAAATACGGTAAATTTCAGCATAAAATTCTGGAAAATCTTTTTTTATGAATTTAAGAAAAATTTTTTTTGTTTCTCCATATAAATTAAGTGATCCAAATATTAATGTATGAATATTTCTTTTTTCTGCATTTTTAAATATAGCATCAATATGTTTATAGTTATCACTAATATAGGGAATTATTGGCATGAAATGAACTCCTGTTGATGCTTTTGTTTGATTTCTAACTTTTTTTAAAACATCTAATCTTTTTTTTGAGCTTATTGCATTGGGTTCAATAGCTTTTTGAATCTTTAAATCTAATGATGTTATGGTTGTAGCAATATTAATGAAATTTAGTTCTGATAATTTCTCTATTAAGTCTAAATCACGGAGAATAATATCTGATTTAGTAGAAATAATAGCTGGATTTTTGTGTTTTATAAGAACCTCTAATACTTCTCTCATTAATCCATGTTCTTTTTCAATAGGTTGATAGCTATCTGTAACAGTTCCAATAGCTATCATTTCATTTTTCCAAGAAGATTTAGATAGTTGTTTATCTAATTCTTCAGCAATGTTGGTTTTAATGTAAATATTATTAAAAAAATTTTTTGAATTTGCTTCATTAAGACTAATTGTTTTTCTATAATTTGATTCAAGATATTTATGAGAATATACTGCATAACAATACTTACATCTATGTTCACAACCCCTATAAATGCTTAAATCCCATTTATAAGGCATTGAACATTTAGTCTTTGTACATGCACTTTTACAGATGATTTCTTTATTTTTCTTCATAAAATAATCATTAGATAAATTAGAAAATAATAAATTTAAAAATAATAATTAAAAAATAACAATTAGAAAAATAATAAATTAGAAAGCAATAAAAAATTAATTTTCAACTAATTTAACAAGTTTTGTGTATATTCTTAAGCCAGTTCCACTTCCCTCAGTCCACATTAGAATTTTAACAGGATAATCATAAGGGTTGTAGACTAAAATCTCTGTACTTGGTGAAACATCATAATTTACAGCTTCATGAGCACCATTCATCCCTATTGGAAGTGGAAAGCCAGCAGACATTACAGCTGCTCTTAAAGAACGTGCAGGTGGGCAAACACCATGAGCAGCTGCACCTCCAGTAGCATGGACATCTCTAAGTGAAGTAAATCCAACTAAAGCATTTCCAGATGCAAAAGATTTTGGAGCAACAAATGTTCCATTCCATGCTTTAACAAATTGTCTTGCATTGGATTCTCTTCCAGCATTTCCATACTGTGGATAAGATCCTAAAACACTCATAGCAGTAGTTAAATTCTCTTCTTTATAGTCATGACTATATATTAAAACAGGTCTATTTAAAGGATAAGAACAAGTGTATTTATAAACCTCTTCCCCAAAGTATTCTTTTATTTTTTCTGGTGAAACTAGGGATCGATTATCTGAAAAATTAGACAATCCATATTCTATGACCATTTGTTTGCCTATTTTACCATTTTTTGCCCATTTATAAATATAGTCTGCAGATACAAAGTCATGTGGAACAGTTTCATTCTTAATTTGGTCAAATTCAATAGCTTTAATTGTTTTATTATTTTGTACAATATCTATACCTTTTTCTGTTTTAACTGCATATGTATAAGGAACAGATTTTGCCCAAAGGAAGTTTTCAGGTGCTAATACCGATAGTTTATTATTTTTATAAACTAATACTCCTGGTCCATCAAATGATGTGACTTGACCATTTGCTAAAATACCAGTTTGTGAAATATGCGATACTGGAACTGAAACTGTACCTGTAAAAATAGCTGAAATTACTCCTAAAACATCTAAATTAAGTATGCTAGATTGTAAAAAATTCAGATTTCCTAAAATAGGATATTTCATAGCATTTGAATCTATAATATGATCTCCAGAAAATACAGTTGATCCAACAGGAACTGCAGCCATTTCAACCAAATAATCAGGTTCATACTCCATAGGAGTATAAAATGCTATGATATGTAAAAAAGATACAATAATAATTAAAGCTATAATTATTTTTAAAGAACTTCTATGAATAACACTTGACATAAAATCCCACACATGTTTAATTTTTAATCTAATAAATATGGATTTTAAAACGAACATTTAATACAATAAAAAATAATATAATATTTATT
>NZ_LWMV01000225.1 GCF_001639295.1 Methanobrevibacter curvatus
ATCTATTAATAATTTACAGAGATTTTAACATGTTTTAATTAAAAATCTATTTAGAAAAATAGACATTACACAGACTTAATTAAATAAAAAATGGAATATGATTTGCATTAGGATATTATCATGTTTATATACATGTGTATTAATAAAAAACATAAAATTAATATATTTTTCCTTAAAAAATTTAACAATAAGTTTTAAAAAATAGTTTTTTCTGTATTGTTTTTACAAATATTATATTACTAATATCTGAAAAACTATTTATTAAAATCCTCAATTAAATATCAATATGTTTGTGTGTTTACATATAAAAATGTTTTGTTATTTAGAGCTTGTAAAAAATTGTGGAGTTTTTCTTATATTAATTGTTTTATCATATTGAGTGCTAAATATCCTAATATTCTTTCTATTCTTATATGTTTTATTTTAATTTCATAGTATTTTATCTTACTGTATTTTATTCGGTTTTCTAAATGTTTATAGTATGAAATTATCTCCTCATGTATTCTGTGAGTCTGTTGACTTTTGGAATTATTTATTTGAATATTATTTCTATTAAAATTGATGTAAATTTATTTAATTTATCTAATACATTTTCAAATGATTTAAAAATTCCTCTTAAAAAATTTCAATAAACTTCAGTAATTTTTTTAATTTTATTTTTTTTATATTTTGATGTTTTTTGGGATTTTTTTGTTTATATTTAAATTTTCAGTAAAAAAATATTTATAGTTATTAAAATATGTATTTATCACTATATATAAAGCATATATAACTTAAACAATTATTTTATAAATAAACAGTATGCTAAATATACAACATTCATGACAGCTAATCCTGGACATCAAAAGTAAATGCACTTACGAGGAAAAAAAAGCTAAAACACATATACATAGTGGGGAATTAATGGTGCAATTTTGGAGATTTTAAATAGTTTTATCTTCATTTTTAATATAAAAATATTTAATCCTAAAATATAATTATAATTAATTTTAAAATAATAAAATTATGGATAAATAAAATTAAATTTCACATAAAATATTCAATAATTATAACAATTCACCATAAAAAAGCCAAAACTTAGTCAAATATTGAATCATATATATACATAGTGGGAAATCAATAGTACACTTTTGGAGATTTTAAATAAGTTCATTGTCATGTTTTTAATAAAAAAATATTTACATGTATTAGATTAAAACCATATATAAAATGTTTAATTCTAAAATAAAATTATATGATAATTTAAAAATAGAAAAATTATATATTAAATAAAATTAATTCCATATATAATGTTCAATATTTATAATAATTTTCAATAAAAAAAAAGTCCAAGGTTAATCAAATAGTTGAGCCACATATACATGGCGAGAAATCAATAGTGCAATTTTAGAGGATTTTAAATAAAATTTTATCTTCATTTTTTAATAAAAAAAATATTTATAGTTATTAAATTATAACCACATAGTAATTTGCATTCAAAAATTTTTAATTCAAAAAATAAAGTATATCCTAATTTTAAAATAATAAAATTATGTGTTAAATAAAATTAATTTCATATAAAATGTTCAATGTTTATAATAATTTTCAATAAAAAAAAGTCCAAGGTTAATCAAATAGTTGAACCACATATACATGGTGGGAAATCAATAGTGTAATTTTAGAGGATTTTAAATAAAATTTCATTTTCATATTTTAATTATAAAAAATATTTACATTTATTAAATTATAAACAACATAAGTCAAAAAATATTTAAGTCCAAAAGAGAATTATATCTAATTAAAAAATAATAAAAGCATATATTAAATAAACTTAAATTTCATAGAATATTCAACTATTTGAAATAATTTACCATAAAAAAAAAAAGTCCAAACTTAGTCAAATAATAGAATCATAGGGTTATGAAAAAGATATAAAAACTAATAGAATCAGTAAAAAATAAAAAAATAGATAAAATAGAAGCAGCAAAATTTTCGCACTTAGAAAACTTATCAACTTAAGAATTTTTAATATAATTTTCATGACAAAAATAAATAATTTTTTTATATATTGTAGATTCTGTGCAATAATTATTTTTTGCAAAAATAGATATTTAATTAAAATATGTTAAAATCTATGTAAATTATTAATACATGTTTTTATAAAAAAGTAACTATTTAAAAATAAATGTAATTAATAAATAACATATATTAATTTGTTAAATTCAAAATAAACTATTTTAAAAACTAATAAAAATCAAACATTTAAATAATTATTTTCACTAAATATCTATTAATATTAATTAAAATAGAATTTTATTAAAGAGTTATATTTATTTTTATAATAAAAGTTATTATAACTTTATAACTTTAATTTTAACCCAAACAACTAAATTAAAAAACTTAGATTTTCAAATTGATGCACAGTCTCTGTAGATAAAATAAAAGTCTACAATAGAAAATTTAGTACTTTTTCCTTAAGTTTACAGAAATGGGTATGTGCAATTTAAATTATAGTCATTATGAAACTTTTCAAATTTTTGATTTTGTTTAATTTAGTTTTATGATTAATTATTTATTAAATATCAAATTTTAAAAATTTTTAAATTCATAAAAGTTTATCATATACTGAAATCAAATGCCCAGTACTACACATAAAAAAAAAAAATATCTTGAGCATCTACATTATAAGTCGCCAAAAACTGAAAATTACTATTAAATACCCTGAATATAAAACATATAATTAATATATCACTTCAAATCTAAGAGTATAAAATTTAAAATATTAAAAAAAGAAATTAAAAAAAGATGAAGAAGAAGAAAAAACCAAATTCCAGAATGAAAAAAGATAAAACATTTTGAAATATGAAAAATAAATTAAAGAATTAAATAAAAAATTTTCTTAATCTGAAATAATATAATTTTTTTATATTTTTTTTATTTTTTCAATTGAAAGACCAGTATATTGTCTTATTTTTTCATAAGAAAGATTATCTTCTTTCATTTTACGAGCATTTTCTATTTTTCCTTCTTCTTTACCTATTTTCATTCCTTCTTCTATTCCTTCTTCTATTCCTTCTTCTTCTGCATAATGTAGGTGTCCAAGGTATTCTCTTTTCATTTGTTCTATTTTTTCATATTCCCTATGTTCTGATGGTGTTCGCATAACTTCTATTGCTCTGTTGTGTGCTTTTTTTATTTGGGAGTTCATTTTTACCACTTTTTTTTAGTATTTTTTTGTTAAGATTTTCTTGGTTGAAGTATATTAGCCATTGATGTAGTTCGTCGTTGTAGTTTATTTTGGTCTCACAGTTTTTAATATTTTGGATGTAGGTTTTTAAGTCTAGGTTTATGATTTTTAGTTTGTCTGTGTATACTTCGCCTTGTGAATTATTATCTGTTGTTTCTGCAATATTAAACTTTCGGTTGTATTTTTCACTTCTTGATATTTTGAATGTTGTGATTAGTATTAATGTGTATTTATTCACATTTTCTGGGATGAGTATTACTCCTTTTTTTATTGATCTAGAGAATTCGGAGGTTAAATAATGTAGTTTGTTTAGTTTAAAGTCTGGGGTCTTGAATTGTTGCATTTCTATTATGTAAATGTCATTATTTCCATCTTTGACCTTTAAATCTAGTATACTAATTTTTAATCCATCTATTTCTGGCATTAGTATTCTACTTTCTAATATTTCAATTGTTTTAGGATAGGGTTCTTTTTTTGCTTTTAAGTTTGCATTTATTAGTCCTTTGAGTTGCTCTTCACATCCTTCTTCTCCTAAGGTTTTTTTGAAGAGAAAGTCGTTTAAAGGATTGTAATCCCATGTATCATGATTTATTTTTTTTGCTTTCATGTTTTTTCCTTTCTTTATTGTCAAGTTTACCATATAATAGAAAAATAGCTATTGTTACTAAGTTTAAGAGAAAAACATAATTAAAAATTAATTAAAATATAGTTAATAAAATAATTAATAAAATAATTATTTTTCTCCATATAGTACTTTATTTTATTAAATACTATATAAAACTTGCTTATATTTGATAAAATTGTTTATTAAACTGATAAAATAATTATTAA
The DNA here is from genome assembly GCF_001639295.1 of Methanobrevibacter curvatus. Lineage (GTDB taxonomy): Archaea > Methanobacteriota > Methanobacteria > Methanobacteriales > Methanobacteriaceae > Methanoflexus > Methanoflexus curvatus. Next base: position 4,058 of record NZ_LWMV01000225.1, read on the forward strand.
AAATAAAAAAAGCATTAAAAAATAAAATATCTAATAAAAAATAAAAAAACATTAAAAAAATAAAACAATTATTAAAAAATAAAATACTGAATAAAAAAAAAGCATTAAAAAGCAAAATAATTATTAAATAATACAGTAAAATTAGGATTTATGTATTCTAAAATATTCTAATCTCAGGAATTTCAATAGATACATAGATTCTGAAATTTTTATTATAACTTTGTAAAAATTCTAGATAGCAAAAAACCCATGCTTTACAGTGTCATACATTATCTTAAAAATTAATTAAAATTAGAAGAAACTAAAACTTCTGGACCACGAATAATTAATAAATAAGCTATTCCATTTCCATCAAAGCTTAATCCTTCAAATTCTCTTTCACTGTTAAAAGTTGAATATCTAAAATCTTCTTTTCTTAATGTCTTATCATTTAATTTATCTAAAGGCAAGGAGTAAATAGCTCCATCAGAAACTAAATAAAGCTTATTATTTTTTTGATTAATGGCTATGGATTGAATAATGGTTCCAGGTCTGTTTTTAATTAAAGCCATTGGTTTTACTTCAACAATACCAGACTCATGTATTTTTCCCCTAATTATTAATGTATCTCCTTTAGGATTATTTTTACTTTTAATTATTTTCTCACTGTAAAAAAAACCATCCTCATCAAAAGCCAATGTATTAAAGCCATTTAAATATCTATTTAAATATTTAACCTTAAATTTATGTTCTTTAATTGGTTTTAATGTGTTTTTATTAATTTGTAAAACTTTTGTTTCATTGCCTTTAAAATCTGTATCATTAATCATCCACAAAGAATCTGTTTTTTTATCATAAGTCAATGATTGACCATGACCATATAAAAAATTTTCACCTATTTTAATTGATTTAAAATCCTTGTTGTTAGTGTCAATTGATTTAGATAAATTTGAATATAGTCCTAACTCTCTCAATGTTTCAATTGGATACTTATCTAAAACATTCATATCATATTTAACAATAAAGCCCAAATTTCTATTGTATCCAGAAGATGAAAAAATATAAAAGCTATTTTTATCTATACAAATTGATTGGCAGTTGTACCAGTACTGAGTTTTATTGATACCCCTATTAGGATTTGTACTACTCTTTAAATCAAGGTTGTTCCATCTATCTGGAAGAAAATACTTGGTAATAAATGTATATTTTGTAGAATGGTTTGTTTTAATTATGTTTGCTTGTTTTTCAATAGGATTATCATTTGAAAAGCCAAGAGATTTTGAAAAGTTATGTAAATATACAAATGGTGGTGCATTGTTATTATCCACAATCAAAATACTTTCATTTTCAGATAGATTCAAACTAATAGCAAAATAACTATGAACCAATCCTATTATTAGTAAAATTCCAACTATAATAAACACAATTTTTCTGTTCCTTTGAATTATTTCACCTGAAACTAAATAAAGCTAAATATAACTAAATAAAATTAAATAAAACCAAATATAACTAAATATAACTAAATGAAACTAAATAAAACCAAGTATAACTAAAATATAACTAAATGAAACTAAATAAAACTAAACATAAACAAATAAAACTAAATAAAAAAAAAGTAATTATATTATTTTATAAAATTTTTTTAAATATTTTTTAAATATCTTTTTATAAAAATAAAATAAAATTGAAGCTGTTCTGAATTATTAATACATTTTTAATATTTAAAATTTTTTCTAATTAAATTTAAGAATATATTTTTAAGAGACAAAGTACTAAATAAAATAAAAAAATAAAATAAAATAAAAAATCAAATTAATCAAAATTAAAAATCAAATAAAGATTTCTGAGACTTAGACTCTGTTTTTTTAGTTTCCTTTTTATTTTCAGTTTTTTTAAGCTTGTCCTTTGATTTTTTAGATTTGTTACCTTTTTTCTTATCATCAAAATGGATATTATCAGTATTTTTACTATTTATTTTACCATCAACAATTTTTGTATTGTTCCTATCTTCATTATTTCCTTCACTTAAAGAATTTTTGTATTTATTTTGAAGAGCAATGGCTTTTTTATATTCTAATTCTTTAACCAATTTTTTAGGTATCTTCTTAGTTCTAAAATGCTTAATTTCACTATCATCTAAACCAATAAAGTCTGAAAACTCCCATGCCCAGAGGTCATTTTTAAAAATGATTTCCATTAATGGAAAGTAAGAAATAGCTATTTGCTTTGAAACATGGCACTTTTTTGAAATTTTTTCAGCTATTTCATCTCTTAACTTTCTTTTTCCTCTTGATCTAGCCATTAAATTAAAAGCCATTGGTGATTGGATTTTAGAAAATTTCTTATATGTTTCTTTTTTACTTAAAGCTACACCTGAACCCATAAATTCTGATGCATATCTCCAGTAAGTATATTCTCTTGTTTGTCTTGCTTTTCCAAAGAAAAAATCTGCTTCACTAATCATTTCATATGCTTTTTTAATTTCATTTTTATTTGTGTACTCTCTTGGAATGTTTTCTGCAATATATTCCATTACAAGTGTTGGATCTTCATTTATGGAAAATAGAGCTTCTTTAACATGCTTCACATTTTTACTTTTTAAAACAGCAATTACAGAATCAAAAATATTAGAAGTATTGTCTTTGTACTCTAAATCATCTAAATCTTCCATAGTTAAAGAATTAGAATAACTAACCATAGCTTGAAAGGTGTTAATGGCTGAACGTAAATCACCATTAGATCTTTTTGACAATTCCTTTAATGCATCATTTTCCACTTCAATGTTTTCATTTTTTGCTATTTTTCTTAAAGCAACGGTAATTGTAGGAGATCTGATTTTAGGCATTTTAATAACTAAGCACTTTGTTTTAATAGTAGCTAATCGTTTAGAGTAAAAATCATTTGCCATCATTATAATTGGTTGTTTGGTGTTAGCCATTATTTTATTAATTGCTCTTGTTCCACCTCTATCATCGTTTCCTGAAATACCATCTATTTCATCAATAATTATTAGCTTGTGAGACTTTCCATAAAGGGACTGAGTAGATGAAGACTCACCAACTGTTTCCATAATAATATCGTAAGACCTTTTATCACTTGCATTTAGCTCTACAAATTCTCCTATTTCCTTAGCTATTATTAAAGCAAGGGTAGTTTTTCCAATACCTGCAGAACCAGTTAGAAGTAATGGTTTTTGGGCTTCATTGTTGTTCCATTTATTAATCCAATTTTTAATTTGGCTAACAGTATTTTTACTTCCAACAACTTCTTCAAAACTTTGTGGTCTATATTTATCTGTCCATAACATGTTTTCACATAAAACAAAATGATAAATTCAAAATATTTAAATAAAATTTTAAAAAATTATAAAAATATCTTAAAGTAACATTAAAATGAATAAAAATAATAAAAATAATGTAAAAATATATAAAAATTAATAAACATTAACATTAAGTAACATTAATTTAAAAAAAAAAAATTATAAAAATTGAGCCAAAAGAGCTTCAAGTTGAATACGTGGATTGGCACCTTCTCTGATTCTAAAATCTGCCTGAGCTATTTTTTCAATTATATCCATGTAAATATCATCAGCCATTTTTTCGCCCATGATTCTTTTTGTAACATCTTGATAAATCTGATTAACCATGTCTTCTCCAGATATTCCTTGTAAAACCATGACTTCCCTTAAAAGTTCTCTTGCACCCATAAAATCTCCACTTAATGCTTTAGAAACCATAGAAGAAACATCTTGCGGTTTTGCTTTTGAAATTACATCATAAATGTTTTCATCAGTGATTTTTTCTCCCATTGAAGCTGATGCCTGTAAAATATTTATTGCCTTTCTCATGTCTCCTTCAGCAAAATACACAATAGATTGAATGGCTGTTTCATCATATTCAAAACCTTCACTTTCAGTGACAAACTCCAATCTTTTTAGAATATCTTGACCTTTAATTGGTGCAAATCTAAAAATAGCACATCTTGATTGGATAGGATCTATAATTTTAGAGGAATAATTACAAGATAGAATAAATGAAGCAGTTTTAGAATACATTTCCATTTCACGACGAAGGGCGTGTTGAGCATCTTTTGTCATATTATCAACTTCATCTAAAAATACAATTCTAAGAGGAGAACCAACAGGTTTTAAACGACAAAACTCTTTAATATTTGTTCTTACTGTATCAATACCTCTTGCATCAGAAGCATTTAGCTCTAAAAAATTTGCCCTCCAATTATCACCTAAAATAGATTTAACAAGGGCAAGTGAGGTAGTTGTTTTACCTACCCCAGCTGGTCCTGTAAACATTAAGTTAGGCATGCTAGATTGGGTAACATATTTTTCTAATCTTTTAACAATGTGCTGTTGTCCTACTATATCTTCAAGTTTTTGTGGCCTATACTTTTCTACCCAAGGTCCTGCCATGATTTCACCAAACCATTTAAAATAAAAATCATTTAAAAATTTATTAATATTTTATAAAATTATTTATAAAAAACATCTATATCTTAAAATTTATTAAAAACTAGCTAAAATGTGATTGATAAATAAATAATAATTGAATTTATATTAATATTTCTGCAATATTTATATGAAACTTATATGAAATTTCTGTATTAAATAATTTTTAGCCATTAAAAATTAAGCATAATATTAGTAATTATAACCTATGTCAGTCAAAGTATATAATTTTAATGATTATTGTAAAATAAAAAAAAAATAAAAACAGAAAAAATTTATATAAAAAAAATGAAAATAAAATTATTTAAAAACATCAAAATTGTACTATTAATGCCCCACCATGTATATGTGATTCAACATTTAACTAAGTTTGGAATTTTCTATTGTAAATTATTCTGAATATTGAACATGCTATTAGAAACTTGAATTTTTTAATGCATAACTTTTCTATTTTAAAATATAGTCCCGAAAGAAAAGATTCTAATCAATAATTTATTTAAATATCAATCTATTTCATAAATGTAAGTTGTTATTGTCTTTAATTTCTAAAATAATCTTTAATAATTTTATTATTAAAAAAATATATATTATAGTTATTTAGATTGAGAAATAAATGAATATGAAAGTTTTTAAAAAATATCATTAATTATAAACTTTATTT
>NZ_LWMV01000226.1 GCF_001639295.1 Methanobrevibacter curvatus
CTGGAGAGATTTACGAATATTTAAGAGAAAAACTCTTCGAAATACTACCTAATTGGAAAGATTTTCGACGTCCAAGATGGAAAATCGAAAAAGTTTTCGAATTCCTCAAAATAAACCTAGAATTAGGAAAAATACACGCTTATACACTCAAATCTGTATCTAAAAAAGCATATCTAACTGTACTTTTAATGGGAATACTAATTTCAGAAGGTTACAACGAAATCCAAGAAGTAATAAACCTTGTAAATTTCAAGTAAATCAGACACCCTGATAAATTATTTATATATTGTCATATTTGCTTAAATTAATTTAATTTAAACTTTTTTTCTTAAAAAATGTCACAGAAAAAATAAAACAAATAAATAAAAACAAACAAACAAAACAAAATAATAAAAACAATAGAATAAATAAAAACAAAATAATAAAAACAACAAAGCAAATAAATAAAAATTTAAGGTTTTTTAGCAGTTATTTTTCCACCACTCTCCACTATAGCCAATACAGCATCCCCTAATTCAATGCCTTGTTTTATTCTAACTGTGGCATTTTTTCCTACTGTAGCTGAAAAAAGATAGTGCTTATCTCCAAATATCTCATAGGTATGACCTACATGATTTTTAGTGAAATATAAAGTTATAAATTTCTTAGAGATATCTACTTTAATCTCTTCTTCTCTATCCAATATTTCTTTAATAGGATTTACACCAATACCGATTCCAATTTTCTTTTCTAATTTCTCTATTCTTTTTCCTGATTTACCAATAAACTTAGGAATGAATTTTTCTTCAATATATACTTCAACTCTATATCCATCAATGATCTCAATTTCTACCCTTGAATCAGGTACTGCCTTTTTAATTTCAGATAAAATTTCTTTTTCAGCTATTAACTCAACAGATGACTTTTTAGGTTTATTAGAATCCTCAGACTCAATCAAATCTAAGTCCATTACAATCGTTTGTTCGCCATAGGTATAAATTTCGTTTTTTAACTCACCAGAAAAAAAGTTTCTAACCTCAATAACAGGCCTTGCAAGATCTGCTTCTTTCATCCCAGATGGAACCTTCACAGTTAACTTAGTTTCATAAACAGCAGCTATTTTACCATCTTCAATATAAATGTTTGTATCTACAACCGAAGGGATAATTCCTAACTCTACCCTACTAGCTATTCTTCCAATTGCATCTATTGGTTTTGTTGCATGGACAACACCAATCATTCCAACACCAGCAAGACGCATATCAGCAAATATATGGAAATCATGACTCTTTCTTAACTCATCATAGATTGTAAAGTCTGGTCTAACAAGAAGTAAAACATCGGAAGTATTTTCCATACTACCTTCCAAAGGAGAATATTGTGTAATTTCATCAGAGAGTTGTAAGTCTCTTGGAGATTCCATTGTTTTAACAATTTTATTTAAGTTTTTACTGTAAAATTCAGCTAACGCTTGAGCAAATGTACTTTTACCTGCACCAGGAGAACCTGAAATTAAAATTCCATTTGCATTGTTTTTTAATCTGTTTAATAACTCATCCTTTAATTCATAGTAATCTAAAGATACATCTGCAACTGGACGAACAGCAGTTATCTCTAAACTTTCTGAAAATGGTGGTCGTGCAATAGAAATTCTTAAATCTCTTGATTGAACAACTGTTGCTCCTTCCATATCAATTTCAAGATAAGTTTTAAAATCTATGTTTACTCTCTCTAAAATTTCATCTATAAACCATTCTAAATCATTGTATGATAATTTCTCATCTGTAATTTTTACAAGCTTAATATTTCCAGGTCTTCCTTTTTTAGCCATTGGAACAACATTTTCCTTTAAATGAACAGACATAGTCTCATCATCAAAGAAATAAGATATTTTAAGTTTTTTATCAATGTTTGCTTTTATTGGAGAGTATATTACTGAAATGGCTGATGCTTTAGCAACTTGAGAGAGTATTTTATCAGAGGTTAAAAGAGTAGCCATTTCAGACTTGGCAATGTCTCTAATCATTGCATCAATCTCTCCTGTTTTAGATAAAGAAATTTCATAGTTGTTTGGTCTTTTTCCACTAAAACTAACAGATATTTTCCCTTCATCAGCTAAATTTTGAAGATTTTCAAGATTTTTAAGTCCTTTTTTACCAGACAGGCGTCCTTTATTGGCTTGATATTCTAGTTCAGCTATTACTGCCTCTGGAATAATTATTTCTGGATAATCTAATTTTTTTCCATCTAATAAATCAAATACAGTATTTTCAATTATGGCACTTGTATCTGGAACTATCCTATTTAATTTATCCTCATCATCACTGTAATAATCCATTGTATCACTATTTTTTTGCAAATTATGCTTGTTAAAGTTTTATGCTTGTTAAATTTATACTTGTTAAAAAATTCAGAAACTGTGATTATAAAGTGGAAAAATTTACACTTAAGTTGCACAACGACTGTTTTTTCAAATATTAATGCTCTAAAATTTTAAATAACAACTAATAAGTAGTTAAAGTTATATTAATATGGAGATAAATATTATAATATGATTACAATTAAATTTAATCTCTACAATTATATTATATCGTATAATATAACTTATAAATATAATATAATTTATAATATTAGTTATAATATAACTTCCATTCCTTATAATCTTTGCTATTTTGGAAGATATTTCTCTATACCTGCCAAACATGACTAAATTTTAGATGATTGTGTTGATAAAAATAATAATCTATTTATAACTCTACTAATTATTCCACCTTAAAAAATTTATTTTTTTACCTTGAAAAGTCTATTAAATTTTAAAATAAAAGATAAAGCAATGATTTAACAAAGCTATTAAAGAGTCATGAAACAATAAGAAAATCCAAGTTTCTAAACTTAGTTAATTAAGTTAAATTAGATTTATAAAGTTATAATAAATTTTATTATAAAAATAAGTATAACTATTTAATAAAATTCTATTTAATTAATATTAATGTCTATTTACTAAAAATAGCTATTTTTAAACATTTAATTTTTATAAAAACATATATTAATAATTTATTTATAGAATTTGAGGATGTCCCACAATTCAAAATTTTAAATTTAGATAATTTAAAATTGATTTTAGATTGATTTTAGATTGGTTTTTAATAGATTAAATTTATCATAATTATTAATTACAATTTATTTACTAAAATAACACTTAATAAATTATTAATTTATATTTAAATAATTATTTATTTATTAAATCAATTTAAAAGAGATTAATTTTTTCATGAGATTAATTATGGGCATCATTTTCAAAAACAGATAAATAATTTTTTCTATTGTGAGGGTCGGACAAAAATAGCTTTTTTCAAAAAAAAGTTTCTTCTTTTGCTAAACAAAGGATTTTTCTAAGGTTTTGACAACCGATATGGAATTTTGGTCGACCTCATTGTAGAGAAATTAAAAGTGTACAATAGAAAATTTAATATAAACATCCCCATAATGCTTAATATATTTTATATAAATTTAAATTTTCAAATAATTTTAATAAAAAAATGGAATAATATAATTGCCATATGAAACTTATTTCAGATAAATAGAAATATTTATTAAAGATTATAACTATTGTTATATTATGGATGTATATTAATTACATATAACTATAATTGGATTGTAATTGCAAATATTTCTTAAAAATTCTTGAAGTATAAATATAAAATTATTGTTGAAGAAACAAATAGATTATGTTAAATCATATTAAATCATTGGTGATAGTATGAAAAAAATAGATAAAAATAAAGAGCTTAAATTTCAAACAAGAGCTATTCACATTGGAAATGGAGTTGATAAAGAAACTAGAGCTATTAAAAGACCTATAACTATGGGAAACAGCTACCAGCTTCCAGAGGATCCAAGTGTTTTAAATTGGAGTGGATTTGGAGATAACATATACACTCGAAATGGTGGGTCAAATCAAAGATACCTTGAAGAGAGGTTAGCTTCACTTGAAAATGGTGAGGATACAGTTTGTTTTGGAAGTGGGGTTGGTGCATTATCTGGTTTGTTTTTCTCTCTTTTAGAAAGTGGAGACCATGTAATATTTTCAAATATTACCTACATCGCAGTTTATCGTTTACTTAATAAGCTATTTAACAGTAAATTCAATGTTGAAACCACTATAGTAGATACATCTAATATTGAAAATATAAAACATGAAATAAAAGAAAATACCAAGCTAATTCATATTGAAACTCCTGGAAATCCTACAACCGCTATTTCAGATATTGCAAAAATATCTGCTTTGGCTCATGAAAATGATATTTTGGTTTCTGTTGATAACACCTTAGCATCTCCATTTAATCAAAGACCAATTGATTTAGGGGCAGATTTTTCAGTTGAAAGTCTAACAAAATATATAAATGGTCATGGTGACTCTATGGGTGGAGCAGTTACAGGTGAGAAGAAATATTTAGACCTCATTAGAACCCAAGCACAAGTAAATCTTGGTGCCACAATAAGCCCATTTAATGCTTGGTTAATTATGAGAGGTTCTGTAACAATTCCTCTTAGAATGAGACAGCATAATGAAAATGCTTTAAAAATAGCTAAATATTTAGAATCCTTAGAAATTGTAAGCTTTGTTTCTTATCCGGGGCTTGAAAGTCATCCAGACCATGAAATAGCTAAAAAACAAATGTCTCCTGGTTTTGGAGGTGTTTTAGCATTTGGTTTAAAAGCAAACCATAATAAACACAATGAATTTGTTAGCCATTTAACTATAATTAGTTCAGCTGTTTCTTTAGGTCATGATGAAAGTTTAATAGTTTTTATAGGAGGAGATGATGAAAGACAGCATCTTTATCCAAAAAAATTTAAAAATGGATTCTTTAGGTTCAGTGTTGGATTAGAAGATGCTGATGATTTAATTGAAGATATTCAAGAAGCTTTAATAAAAACAGACCTAATATAATTAGATTCATTAATGTATTAGCTATTTATTTTAGAAATTCAATTTAAAACTCTTAGAAATAAAAAAATTTTTCATTTTTTTAACTTTTTAAGAGTTAATTGGAATTTTAGTAATTTGCTAATTTTTTCTTCTGCTGATTCCATTCATAAAGATTTTTTATCCTGTTAAATATTGTATTTAATATTGCTTTTAAATTATATTTAATATTATATTTTATAATTTTTCCCTAAATTCACAGTCTATGTCATTTTTTGAGAAAGCTAAAGCTAAATAAATTGGGTTTTCATCCTTGTGTCTTGTGTAATACTTTTTTTCTTTAACCTGTTTAAATGCTTCTTTTATTAATGTTTTTGTGGATTTTGCTGAGGAGTATTTAATTTCTGTAATTATTGTTTTATCTTTTATTTTAAAAATTATATCAGCTCGTCCTGAATAGGTTGTTACCTCTCCTTGTGATTCAATTCCTAATAAATAGAGAACTACTAATAATATTCCATGATAATATTTTTCATCATCCCCTTTTAGTGGATAGGATAATCTATGATATATGCTTTCTAGGACATCTATGAATCCTTTTGAGTCTTTATTTAAAATACTTGTGTAGGTTTTCTTTTTAAGCTCTTTTAGGTGATCATCACTTAAATTTGTGTAAGTCATTATAAGTTCATTAATTAAAGATTCCCTAACTTCGTAATTTGGAGTATCTAATATGTATTCAATAGCTCCATATTTTTTGTTTTTTTCTTTTATTGTTAGGTATCCTGTTTGAAATAGTAATGTTGTGGGGTGGATATTTTCTATTTCGAAAGTGTCTAAATCGTTTTTTGTTGCAATTATAGGTTCTACAATGGGTTTTAGAGTATTTTCTTTTTTAAGTACTTCAATTAGAAATGCTGGTGTTCCACTACTAAACCAGTAATTTGAAAACTCTCTCTCATCAAACAGTAGTAATGTTGAAAAAGGATTGTAAACTTTATTTTCACCATCCCAACTGTATCCATCATACCAATGCTCGATTTTAGCTAATGTTTCTTCGTAATTAAGAGATTCTTCTTTTCCTAAATTATCAATATGTTCTTTAAAATGCTCTTCAAGTTCTCTATGGGTGTAACCACAAATTGTACTGTAATCTTTGTGTAGTGTAAGATCTTTAGGACTGTTTAATCCTGAGAAAATCGAAGTAGATGAAAATTTAGAAACTCCAGTTAAGAAAAGAAAATGTAAAAATTTATCATTTGATTTTAAAACTTGATAAAAAGCACTAAGAGTTTCACGATTATCATCAGCTATTTTAAAATTGTTTACATTGTCAATTATAGGTTTATCATACTCATCAATTAAAAATACCACTCTTTTGTTGAATTTTTTACTGACTTTTTTAATTAGTTCTCCTAATTTTCTAGATATATCCTCATTGTTTAACCTAATACCAAAGTCTTCAGCTGTATCATCTAAAAAATGGTGGAGTGATTTTTCTAAATTTTCAGGATTATTATGTCGTATTTCTCCAAAATCTAAGATAATAACAGGATATTTCTCATCCCAATCCCATTTATCATAAATATAAAGTCCTTCAAATAATGCCTTATTTGCTGAAAATAGCTCTTCTAATGTGCTGACTAGAAGGGATTTTCCGAATCTTCTTGGACGTGATAGAAAGTAAATTTCTCCGTTTTCTATTAAGTTAAATATATCTTCTGTTTTGTCCACATATAAATAGTTTTTTTCACGAATTTTGGAAAATGTTTGTATGCCTATAGGTAATTTTTGCATATTATTTATCCCCTAATTTATAAAAATAATTTATACAATCATATATATTATTATATTATATGTTAAATAAAAATATAAATACTTTTCTTAAAAAATTTAAATTTAGAACATTTAAATTATTATTATTATTATTATTATTATTATTATTATTATTATTATTATTATTATTATTATTATTATTATTATTATGAATTTTTAATAAATTATTAAATATTTTTTTCTTATAATCATATTTCTTTAAATTCACAGTTTATGTCATTTCTTGAGAAAGCTAAAGCTAAATAAGTTGGGTTTTCATCCTTGTATCTTGTGTAATACTTTTTTTCTTTAATTTGTTTAAATGCTTCTTTTATTAGTGTTTTTGTGGATTTTGTTGAGGAGTATTTAATTTCTGTAATTATTGTTTTGTCTTTTATTTTAAAAATTATATCAGCTCGTCCTGAATAGGTTGTTACCTCTCCTTGTGATTCAATTCCTAATAAATAGAGAACTACTAATAATATTCCATGATAATATTTTTCATCATCCCCTTTTAGTGGATAGGATAATCTATGATATATGCTTTCTAGGACATCTATGAATCCTTTTGAATCTTTATTTAAAATACTTGTATATGTTTTATTTTTTATTTCTTTTAAATTTTCTGTACTTAAATTTGTATAAGCATTTACAAGTCTACGGATTAGAGACTCTCTAACTTCATAATTTGGAATATCTAATATATATTCCATAGCTCCATAATTATTTTTTATTTCTTTTATTGTTAGATATCCTGTTTGAAATAGTAATGTTATAGGGTGAATATCTTCTATTTCAAAAGTGTCTAAAACATTTTTTGATACTACAATAGGTTCTACAATTGGTTTTAGTGTGTTTTCTTTTTTAAGTATTTCCATTAGGAATGTTGGTGTTCCACTGCTAAACCAGTAATTTGAAAATTCTCTCTTTTTAAATAGTAGTAGTGTTGAAAATGGGTTGTATACTTTAGTTTTTCCATCCCAAGTGTATCCATCATAGAAATATTCAATCTTTGTTAATGTTTCTTTATAGTTAAGAGATTCTTCGTTAGCTAGATTTTCAATATGTTCTTTAAAGTATTCTTCTAGTTCTTTGTGTGTATAGCCACATATTGTAGCATAATCTTTATCTAGTGTAATATCATCAGGGTTGTTTAGTCCTGAAAAGATAGATGTTGATGAGAATTTTGATATTCCAGTTATGAAAATGAATTTTAAAAATTCGTCATTGGCTTTTAGAGATTGAAAAAAGTTATTTAAAGTTTTTCTATTATTATTAGCTATTTTGAAATTTGTTATATGGTCTATAATAGGTTTATCGTATTCATCAATTAAAATTACAACTTTTTGTTTGAATTTTTTATTAATTTTTTTAATTAGTTCTCCGAATCTTTGTGGTAAAGTTTTTCTTTTTAGTTCCACTTCAAAATCTTCAGAAATATCATCTAAAAAACCAAGTAAAGAAACTTCTAATTCATCAGAATTTTTATAAGCCATAGATCAAAAATCTAATTTAATCACAGGGTATTTCTTATTCCAATCCCATTTATCATAGATATATAAGCCTTTAAATAGTTCTTTCTTTGCTGAAAATAGTGCTTCTAATGTGCTAACTAAAAGTGATTTTCCAAATCGTCTTGGGCGTGAGAGAAAGTAAATTTCTCCGTTTTCTATTAAATTAAATATATCTTCTGTTTTGTCCACATATAAATAGTTTTTTTCACGGATTTTGGAAAATGTTTGTATACCTACAGGTAATTTTTGCATATTAGTAATCTCCAAATTTTATTTGCTTTTATTTTATTTAAAACAAAAATGTAATATAATTCATTTAAATTAATTATATATTATATTTAAAAACATAAATACTTTTCTAAATTATAAAAAATTTAAATTAATGAATTAAAATGCCTTATGAATTAGTTAAACTAAGGAGGTTAAACTAATAAATATTAAGAAAAAATATAATAAATATCTTAATATTAGTAAAAACACGACTTATAAACTAAAATACTTTATTTTCAAAATTGCTTTTAATCAAGTTTTTTCTAAAAGTTTGTTTTAAATAATTTTTGATCAAACTTTTTCTAAAAGTTTGTTTTAAAATTCCTACCCTTTAAATAATATAAT
>NZ_LWMV01000227.1 GCF_001639295.1 Methanobrevibacter curvatus
TTTTTTTTTTTTAAATGATTGGCAATTTATTAAACTTTATAAATTTATATAAATCAAATAAAATTAACAAATTAAAATTGATCTAAATAGATTGAGTGTTTTACAATGAAAATTAAATCAACAATTAGCCTTCAATTAACTCAAAAATCTGGACAAACATCTCAACCACCTTGGAAACTCCTTGAAAATAGCTATTGTGCTGTAAATTTAATAGATAAAAATCCTATTCTTCTTAAAGTTTCTCAAAACAATATAGATTCTATAAATGTAGAATATGAGTCATTAGGATGTAATATAATTGATGAAAAACAAATAAATAATAAAATAGCTGAAATATTTGACTTAAATTTTAACTTAAAAAAATTTTATAAATTTTTATCTAATGATGAAAAACTTAAACCTTCTGTTGATTTTTGCAATGGTCTTCGTTTATTTTTAGCCAAAGACATTTTTGAATGTATTGTTTCATCTATTTCTTCTGCTAACAACTCTATTGTAAGATGGACAAAGTCTGTTGACACAATAGCTTCTAAATGGGGGAATGGTTATAATTTTGATTCAGGAACTTTTAATAGCTTTCCTAGCCCTAAAATCTTATCAACTGTTTATGAAGATGACATTGCTGAAAATGAGGGATACAGCAAAAAAGACAACAAAAAAGAAATTCTTGAGTGTAAAAACAACCTTAAATCTTGTGGAGTAGGATACAGAGCCCCATACATATTAAAAGCAAGTGAAATGTTCTTATCAGAGATTAATATCTATGATATACAGGATATGAATTACGAAGAAGCATTTGATACAATTATTAAAGTTCCTGGAGTTGGTCCAAAGGTAGCTGATTGTATTCTTCTTTATGGTTATGGATTTAAAGAGGCTTTTCCTTCTGATGTATGGATAAAAAGAATAGTTTCTTACCTTTACTTTGATGGAAAAGACATTTCAGTTTCAAAGGTTCGTGAATTTGGAATGGAAGAATTTGACAAATATGCAGGTTATGCCCAACTCTATTTATTTCACTTTGCACGTAAATCTGGTTTAATGGACAAATTAAGTAAAAAATAGCTGATTTAAATGGTTTTTAAAGAAGAAAATCTTGATAAAATTGAAGTAAAAATATTCATCGCTGCTTTAGATGATGTTAAAGAGGAATTAAAAATACTTTTAAATTTTTTAGTGGAAATTAATGAATATAATGAATATTCAAATTTTAATTTAAAATTTGTTATTTCTGGAAATACTTATGTTAAATCTATTATTAACAACCAAAATTTTAATTTAGAGCTATTTGATGCTATGGATGCCTTTCCTTATGGAGAAAATCCCGTAACTGATGCTTTTATTGGAGTTTTATGGAATAAAACAAAAGATTTAAATAATTTTCCTAAAATTGATTTAAAAGAGGATTTTTCCAATGCATTTAAATTTTTAGATTTTGGAGGAATTTTATATGGTTCTTTATTTTTTACTTTTAAAGAAGCAAGCCTTTTTTCAAGTATAAATGTTGAAGACATTAAGAAAACTTATTCCTTTAAAAAGAAACTTGCATCTGAGGCTTTCCACAATGAATTTAATGACTTAGAAAGTTTTAAAGAGCTTTGTGAAAATGAAATTCTTATGTTAAATGAATATTTTTTAGAAAAAGAGAATATTATACCTAAAAATAAGGAAAATGGGAATGGAAATCATTCTATGGCAGATGCTATAGTTGAGATATTAAAAAATGATTCTAGTGTTCCTAAAAGAGAATTTGTAGAGCTTGATGAAGTTTTAGATTATTTTTCTAAAAAAAATTCACATAATGCTTTTTTTCTTCAAAGCTTAGAAAATGAAGAGTTTAGTGAAATAAGAGAATTTTTAATCTATAATTCTATTGATTCTTATGATAATGATTATGGATATCTTTTAGAAGATGATGATTTTAATAAATTTGATTATATTAATGAAAAATCAATTGTTAATCATAATATTATTAAAAAAATAATTAAAGAAGATAATAACCAATTATATAATACTATTTCTCAAATAAGGAAAAAAATTAGATTTCCAGAGGGTAATGATTTTATATTGTATTTAATTAATTATTTTGAGACCTTAGATTTTTCTTTAGAAGACAATATAGATTCTTTAAAAGGATTTTTGGAGGATGGAAATCATGATAATTTAGCAAATTTCATTGATGAAAGTGATTTTAATTTAGAAACTATTTTAAATGAATTAAATGATATTTTAGATACTTGGAATGATGACTATAAAGAATTTCGACAAATTATTTTAAAAAATAAAGATTTTAACTGGAAGCTAATTTTAATTTTATACTATGTTTTATTAGAAGAAGAGTCTAAAGAAGAAATTATCCCAATTATAAAAGTTTTAATTTATTTAGGAAATGTTATAATTAGATTTGATGATAATTTAAGCTTTTTTTATTTATTTAATGAAGAATTATCTACATCATCTAAGGATAAAATTAAAGAAACTTACAATGATACAAGGAAATTCATTAATAAATGGAGAAGATATATGTCAAAATTAAAAAAAGATATTAAACATGTTAAATTTGTATTGCAGAATATTAATGTTTAGAATTTAAAATTAGAAGCAAATGACAATTATTTTTTAAAATTAGAATCTTAAATGAAAAATTTAAAAATAGAGTTTAAAATGAAAAAAATATAAAAAAAATTAATGAATTATATAGTATAAAAATAATAAAGAATAAAATTTAAAAAATAATTAATTAGTTTTTTATTTTAAATTTATCCAACTATTGTCACATTTAGCATTTTGTCTCCTTCGTTTATAGAGTTCACAACATCCATTCCTTTAATTACTTTTCCAAATACTGTGTGAACACCATCAAGATGAGGTTGTGGAGAGTGGGTTATAAAAAATTGACTTCCTCCAGTATCTTTACCCGCATGAGCCATTGATAAAGCACCAGTACCATGCTTGTTATCATTGATTTCACATTTAATTGTGTATCCTGGTCCTCCGGTACCATTTCCTTTAGGGCAACCACCTTGGATAACAAAATCATCTATAACTCTGTGAAAACTTAATCCATTGTAAAACCCTTCTTTAATTAATTTTTCAAAGTTAGCTACAGTTTTTGGAGCATCTTTATTAAATAATTCTAGTTCTATATTTCCTTTTTCAGTTTCTATTATAGCTTTTGTCATAATATCGCACACTTTAATTTCTTGTAAAATATTAAATTTGAATACATTAAGTTTGAATTATATTATATACATTTGAATTATATTATATAAAATTTGAATATATGTATTAACAATATATTTTTATTCTATATTTATTTTAGTATAAATAAATTATTTAAATTAAGAAAAATATATTTTTATATAATATGACTTAAAATTAAATTTCATAATTATTTATATATTTTTTTATATATATTTTTTTAAAAATATATGATATAAGTAAATTTAATTATTAAATTCACAATAAATTAATCAATATAATTTAATTTAATGCTCATAATTTAAAAAATCTAATAACTAAAAATTATTAAATATGTTAAAATAAATTTTTGATCAAACTTTTTTTTAAAAAGTTTGTTTTCAAGTTAAAAGAATACAACAGGTTTTATAATGAATACTAAAGAGATTATAAATAGTTATCCAAATTACATAATGAACACATATGGAAGGCAGTCAATTGTTTTATCTCATGGTAAAGGAACAAGAGCATTTGATTTAGATGGAAATGAGTACCTTGACTTATTTGCAGGAATAGCTGTAAACAATTTAGGCCATTCTCATCCGAATATAGTAAATGCAATAAAAGATCAAGCTGAAAAGATGATTCATTGTTCAAATGTTTACTATACTCCTCAACAACTTGAATTAGCTGAATTATTGGCTAAAATTTCTCCTAATGATGAAGTTTTTTATCAAAACAGTGGTGCTGAAGCAAATGAAGGGGCAATTAAATTAGCAAGGAAATTTACAGGTAAAGGAGAGATAATTTCTGCTAATAACTCTTTTCATGGAAGAACAATAGCTACCATAACTGCGACTGGTCAGCCTAAGTACAGTAAAGATTATAAACCTCTTCCTGAAGGATTTATCCATGTTCCTTTTGGAGACTTAAAAGCTATTAAAGATGCAATCAATGACAATACAGCTGCTGTTTTATTAGAAGCTATTCAAGGTGAAGGAGGAGTGAACATTCCTCCTGAAAACTATTTAAAAGAAGTTGAAAATATATGTAAAGAGAAGGATGTTCTTTTTATTTTAGATGAGGTTCAAACAGGATTTGGAAGATGTGGGAAAATGTTTGCATCTGAAATTTTTAATCTTAATCCTGACATCACCACTGTAGCTAAAGGAATAGCTGGAGGATTCCCTATGGGAGCTATTCTTGCAAATCACGAAATTGCCAAAGCTTTTATTCCAGGGGACCATGGTTCTACTTTTGGAGGAAGCCCATTGGCATGTGCTACAGCTATTGCTTCAATTAACACGATTTTGGATGAAAATCTTCTTGAAAATTCTAAAAACCTAGGTGAATACTTTAAAAATAAACTTTTAGAGTTAAAAGAGCAGTATGATGTTATAGTTGATGTTAGAGGGTATGGACTAATGATAGGTCTTGAATTATCAATTGAAGGAGCATCTATTGTTGATGAAGCAAGAAAAAATGGATTTTTAATAAACTGTACTGCTGATAAAGTTTTACGTTTTGTTCCTCCATTGATAATTACTAAAATAGAAATTGATAGATTTATAATAGGTTTAAATAAAATCTTTTCAAAATTTTAGCTTTTTCTTATTTATTTTGTAATACAATCTTTGACAATCACAAAACGATTTAATTTACTTAGTCAATTACTTAATAAATTTCATTAAATTAATGATTAATATATAAACAAAACTGATTCAATATGCAAAAAGTTTAGTAATAGACTATATTTTTAACTTTTTTTTCAGTTTTATTTTAAATTTATTTTAAGCTTATTTATTAATTTAATTTTTTCTAATACTTTTTCAATATTTCTTAAATTTATCTATAATTTTTTGACCTTCTTCCGTTGATTTATATATTCTACCTTTTTTAAAATCTTTATTAATACATTCAACTAATTTTATTTCATTTAATTGTCTAAGAGAAGAACTAACATGATTTAGTCTTAAACTTATTTCCTTAGATATGACCGATGGTGTTTTATAGGTATTATCAAGACTCATTAATACTTTTTTCCTATATTTTGAAGCATTTACAAATGCTAATTTATTAATAAAATTATTTTCCATTAATGATTTTATAAGTTTTATAAACTATGTCTTTTAGTACATTTTTATTACTTTATTATTATAATTTAAATACTGTTTTTTCAAATTTAATTAGAATTTTGTAATTTTCTTTAAAGTATTTTTTTATTTATTTTAAGTCTTATTTATTGGTTTATTATAATAAATTGATTTTTAAACTATTTTAAATGTCATTTTAATATTATTTTAGTATTATTTTAATCTCATTTTAATTATTTTATTATTTAATATTATTTTCCTATTTATTTTTAACATTTTTTAATTTCCTAAACAATTTTATATATGAAAATAAAAATCTTTATTTAATAAAAATTTATATAAAATATGGTAGTGATTAAATGACTGAAAAGATTGATATTCCTTATGGTTTAACTGTAAGAGGTTTTTTAAAGAATGAAGATAAAATATTATTGGTTAAAAGAAGCTCCAAATCTAAAACTGATCCTAATAAGTGGGAACTTCCTGGAGGAAAAGTAGATTTTGGTGAAAGTTTTGATAATGCTTTAATTAGGGAATTTAAAGAAGAAACAAATTTGAATATTAAAATTGGAGATTTTTCATATGGTTTTCAACATGATTTGCTCCATAAAAGAACTGTTGTTTTAGTTTTTGAACTAATAGCTTTAAATAATGATATAAAAATTAGTCATGAACATGATGACTTTAAATGGGTTAAATTAGATAATCTTAATGAATTGACTTTATCTTCTACATCTAAACCATTTTTTAAAAATTTTCTCAAAAAATAAAATTATCTAAATTTTAGGGACTGTCAATTTGTTAGTTGGTAGAATTTTTAAGCTTGAATTTTAAGCTTGAATTTGCAAATACTTGATTTTTAGAAGAGAAATTTTTCTTACCAACTAACAAATTGACAGTCCCAAATTTTAGGCATACCAAAATTTTAAATACTAAAAAATTTATATTTATATTTGATACATATTTTGTAAATATAATTATTAATAAGATTATATATAAATGAATAATAATTTTTTAAATCAACTTATTTAACTTATTTCATGAAAATTAGCTGTATTATTTATCTAAAATATAAGGAAAGATAAAATTAAATATGGAAAGATAAAATGAACTTAAACTTAAAAATAAATGAAAAAAAACATGCAGAAATTGGTGGAATAGATTGCAATGATATTGCTAGTGAATTTGGAACTCCATTATATGTAATTGATGAAGAAAGAATTAGAGACAACTACAATAGAGTTTACAATGCTTTTTCAAAAAATTACAAAAATTTTAAAATATTCTATGCATGCAAAGCTAACACTAATTTAGCAGTCATGAGAATTTTAGAAAGTGAAGGAAGTTCAATTGATGCAGTTTCTACAGGTGAAGTGTACACTGCATTAAAATCAGGATTTACTTCTGATAGAATCCTTTTTACTGGGAATAATGTTAGAGACGATGAAATGGACTATGTTCATAATTCTAATGTTAGAATAAATGTTGATTCTATATCACAACTTAAAAGACTTGCTAAGATAATCAATCCTGATGGATATAAAATTTCTTTTAGAGTAAATCCAAATGTGGGAGCAGGACACCATAAACATTGTATTACTGGTGGTCCAATGAGTAAATTTGGGATAATGGAAGAAGAAGCTGTTGAAGTATATAAATTGGCTATTGATTTAGGGTTTAAACCAGTGGGTATGCATTCTCACATAGGTTCAGGTATTTTAAATCCAGAACCTTTTAAATTAGCTACAGAAGCTATGATGAAAATAGCTGGAAATGTTTTTGAAAATACTGATGTTGATTTTGAATTTTTAGACTTTGGTGGAGGTCTTGGGATTCCATATAAACCAGAAGAACCAATATTAGACATTGAAAACTTTGCAAAAGAGATTACTTCTATTTATAAAGGAAAATTAGATGAATATGGAATGGGAAAACCAGATTTATATATTGAACCCGGTAGATATATTGTAGGAGATGCTTCTTATCTTTTAACTCGTGTTAATACTGTTAAACAGAGTTATAGAAAATTTATCGGTGTTGATAGTGGATTTAACACTCTTTTAAGACCTTCTATGTATGAATCTTATCATCACATTGTTGTAGCAAATAAAGCCAATGAAAAGGCTGTTGAAAATGTTGATGTTGCAGGTAATGTCTGTGAATCAGGAGATTTATTTGCAAGAGATAGGCCTTTACCTAAAATAGATGAAGGAGATTTAATAGCTATTTTAAACTCTGGTGCTTATGCATTTTCAATGTCTTCTCAATACAATTCAAGACCAAGAGTAGCTGAAGTTTTAGTCAATGATGGTGGAGCAGAATTAATAAGAGAAAAAGAAACTTATGAAGATTTATATACAAAACAAATAGTCCCTAAAAGACTATTAAAAGATTAAATATTTTTTTATTTTTTTGAGGCTTAACAATGGATTTAAATGGATTAGAATTTTCTAAATTGCATGGTTTGGGCAATGACTATGTGCTTGTAGATGAAAGTAAAGATATAAAAATTCATGAAAGTAAAAAAAAAGTATTTTCTAAAGAAGTGTGTACTCGTGGATTTTCAATAGGTGCTGATGGTGTAATATTTGTTACTAAAGCTTCAGGAGAAGGAGAAATACGTTTTAGAATTTTTAATGCTGATGGCAGTGAAGCTGAGATGTGTGGAAATGGAATAAGGTGTTTTTCTAAATTTATTTATGATAAAGGAATATTAAAAAAAGATAAAATAGCTGTTGAAACATTAGGTGGTATGAAATATGTTGAAATAACTGCTGAAAACAATATTTCTAAGTTATTCAAGGTGGATATGGGAATTTCAACATTTAAAACCTCTGAAATTCCAATGGTTGCTGATGAAGATGAGTTTTTAAATAAAGAAATTGATGTAGATGGTGAAAAATTACCTATTACTGCGGTAAATGTAGGAAATCCTCATGCTATTATTTTTACTGAGTCTGTTGATTTTCTTAATTCCATAGATTCAGTTAATTTAGATAGATTTGGACCAGCCATTGAAAATCATGAGATTTTTCCTGAAAGAATCAATGTTCATTTTATTGATATTATTTCTAAAAATGAGATTAAGATGTTAACATGGGAGAGAGGTGCAGGATATACTCATGCTTGTGGTACAGGTGCTACTTCTTCTGTTTTAGCAGGATATAAACTGGGAAAATTAGATAACAAAGTTTTAGTTCATCTTCCTGGTGGAGACCTAGAAATAGAAGTTCATGAAAAGAAAAATAAGCTTGGAGCATTTATGAAAGGCAGTGCAGACTTACTATTTGATGGAAAAATGATTTAAATCATTTTATTTTTTAAACACTATTTTTTCTGTTTTCAGTTTTTATATTTATTAAATTACTTTCCTTTTTATTTTTCTTTTTTTCATTTTTTAAGAGGCTATGCAATTATTATTTTTTGTAAAAATAGATATTTAATTAAAGTAATGTTAAAATGTATGTAAATTATGTTAAAATGTATGTAAATTATGAATACATGTTTTATAAAAAATAAATATTTAAAAATAATTATAATT
>NZ_LWMV01000228.1 GCF_001639295.1 Methanobrevibacter curvatus
ACATATATATTTGTATAATAAAAATTTCGAATAGTTTTACTAAACCATGGAGGTTTAGCTACTTTTTATAAATTTTTTTAAGTTGATTAAAATTTTTTTGTAATTTTTAAAAATTCTTAATTTATATTATTTTAAAAAATATATCTTTAAGAATGATATTTTAACAATATCATGTTTTTAGCAATTCTTTTTTAAATTAAAATTTTATTCAATCTATTTTTTAAAATTAATATAATAATATGTATTTTTTGATAAGATATTAAAGTTATATATCAAATATTTAGATTATACATAATATTATTTGTAATATAAATTCTTTAATTTTTAATATTAATTTTTTAATTTTTATATAAATTCTTTAATTTTTAATATTAAATCTTTAAATTTCTTTTTAAAAAAAAAATATTTATTTACTTTTATAAAAAAAATAAACGAGGGAAATATTATGCAACCTTTACAAAATGCTGGATATGACAGAGCGATTACTGTATTTAGTCCAGATGGAAGATTATTTCAAGTAGAATATGCAAGAGAGGCTGTTAAAAGGGGAACTACTTCCTTAGGTATTAAATCTAAAGAGGGAGTAGTTTTAGTGGTTGATAAAAGAACTACAAGTAAATTAGTTGAGTCTAAATCAATTGAAAAAATATATCAAATCGACAGTCATATTGGTGTAGCAACATCTGGTCTTGTTGCTGATGCAAGAGCTTTAATTGAAAGAGCTCGTCTAGAATCTCAAATTAATAAAATCACTTATAATGAACCAATTCGTGTAGAAACTTTATCTAAAAAAATATGTGATTTAAAACAAATGTACACTCAAAATGGTGGAGTCAGACCTTTTGGTTCTGCATTAATCATTGGTGGAGTTACTAAAGACAAATGTAAACTTTTTGAAACTGATCCGAGTGGAGCTTTAATTGAGTACAAAGCAACAGCTATTGGCTCAGGAAGATCTGCAGCAATGGATGTTTTTGAAGAGAAATACAAAGATGATTTAAGTTTAGATGAAGCTATTGAATTGGCTTTAGATGCTGTTTATGAATCAACTGAAGACAAAACAACTCCAGAAAATGTTGAAATAGCAATTATTGAAAAAGAAGATGCTAAATATAGAAAACTTTCTGATGATGAAGTTAAAGATCTTGTTGAAAAATTAATTGAAAAAAAGAAAGCTGAAGAAGAAGCTGATGCAAAAGAATCTGAAGAAAAAGAATCAGGTGAAGAAGAATAATTTTAACTGAATTTTATTTAACAAAACATTATTTTGCAATTTAAGCACACATAACTAAAATTCCATTTATTGGCTTTCTATTTTTTTGTTTAAATATTAATTTAATGATTTTATTTTTTATTTTTTTATTTTTTTATTATTTTTTATTTTTTCATCAATTATTATTGATTTAATTTTATACTTTAATTGTAATATGTTTTATTTTTTAATTTTATACTTTTAATTTTTATAATCTTTTTGGTGTTTGTATGGTTAATATAGATGATTCAATTATAGCAAAATTAGAATCTTTTGGAGAAAAATTTGAGATTCTTGTTGATGCAGATTTAGCTGCAGAATTTAGAAATCCTGACTCTGATAATATAGCCATTGACGATATATTGGCAGTGGAAGAAATATTTAAAGATGCAAAAAAAGGAGACAAAGCTTCTGAAGAAAGTATGAATAAAGTTTTTGAAACTGCTGATATAATTGATGTAGCAAAATCAATTTTAGAAAAAGGAACTATTCAACTTACTGCACAGCAAAAAAGAGATATGCAAGAGGAAAAAAGAAAGTTAGTCATTAGTAAAATAGCTCGTGAAGCCATTAACCCCCAAACAGGACATCCTCATCCTATTTTGAGGATTGAAAATGCAATGAATGAGTGTAAAATTCACATTGATCCTTTTAAATCCTTAGATGAGCAGGTTAAAACCACATTAAAAGCCATTAAAATTAAAATACCAATTCGCTTTGAAAGAGTTAAAATAGCCCTTCGGTTACCTGGTTCAAGTTCAGGAAATGCTTATTCTGCAATTCGCCCTTTTGGTCAAATTTTAAATGAAGAATGGCAACAAGATGGTTCTTGGATAGCTGTTGTTGAAATTCCTGGAGGACTCCAAGATGATTTTAACCACAAAATGGCTCAAATTTCTGGAGGCGAGGCAGAAACTAAAATTATTAAATAATATTATTTAGATTATTATTCATATTTATCAACAATATTTTTAGTATTTTTATATATTTTTTAATATTTTTATATATTTTATTAATGTTTTAATTGGTTAATAACTAGATTTAATGATTAAAAAAAAATATTACACTTGCTTGTTTTGTTGTTGTTTTTTTTTTAATGATTAAATTTTTCAATTTTATTTATTTTAATTTTATTTATTCATAAATTACTCAAATGGAGTATAAATGCATGATACATGTAAATGACAAAGATTTTGTGGTTCCAGGTCAGATATTAGCTGAAGATGATTTCTACTCTGGAAGAGGAACCTATAAAGACCAAAAAAATGTTATTTCCTCTTTAACTGGTAGAATTTCTCTTAGGAACAAAAAAATAAGTGTAATTCCTCTTAAAAGCAAATATGTACCAAAAAGAGGAGATGTAGTAATTGGTGAAGTTAGTGATGTTAGATTCTCTTTATGGGAATTAGATTTAAATTCACCATACTCTGGAATACTTCCTGCATCTGAAGTATTTGGAAGAGAAAAAAAAGACCTTAACAGAGTTTTTAAAGTAGGAGATGTGCTTTTTTTAAAAGTTGTTGATGTGGATGAGGTTAAAAAAGTTAAACTAGGACTTAAAGGAAGAGGAATGGGTAAATTTAGAGGTGGATTACTAGTTGATATTGCTCCAACTAAAGTTCCTAGATTAATTGGTAAAAAAGGATCCATGATTAACATGATTAAAGACAAGACTCAATGTAAAATTGTGGTTGGTCAAAATGGTCTTGTATGGATTCGTGGTGATAACGAAATGGAAGTAATCACCAAAAATATAATTAAATTAATTGAAGAAAATGCCCATACATCTGGATTAACTAATAGAATTAGAGATGAATTATATCTTCGTGTTGATGGTGAAATACCTCCAGAATTTAATGAAGAATTAGAACCAGAATATAATTCTCAAATAGAGGAAATAAACAATTTAGAATCTAACTATTCACAAGATAACCAAGATAACCAAGATAATTTCATCAATGAAAATTTAGAAAGTAATACACTAGTTAATGATAGTAATGGTGAAGATAGCATTGCCGACAATAATAGCAATAATAATATTATCATTGCGAAAGAAACCATTGTTGAAGAGGAAATTATTAATAATGGACCTCTTTATGATGAAGAAGGTTTAGAAAATCCTCAATTCCAAGATTTTAAAAGTGAAGTAGAATTAGAAATTCAGCAAGAAACTAGTACTAATGGTGATGATAATGAGGATAACATTAGTAAAAATAAAAATGATGTTGATATAATTAATAATAGAAATAATAATATTAATAATAATATTAATAAAAATACTAATGAAAATTATAATAATGAATATCTTAGTACAAATAATGATTCTGATAAAATTGCATCTTTAAATGATCTAGAAAATTTGAATAAATTCACTAAGAAAAAAAATAACGAAAAAAATGATGGGATACCAAAAATTAAACCAGTTACTAAAAAAGGATCATTTTTTGATAATTACAAGAACATAAAAAAGAGTTCAAAAGATTAAATTTACAGTTAATTATAAATGCATTTATTATATTTTACAATTAATTATAACTTAAATTAGTTATAGGATTAATATTAATTTATTTAAATACTTAAGGTGGTTGTTATCATCACTAATAATGAGACTAAGAAAGGAAGGGACGATAATAGGGCTTTTGATGAACTTCGTCCAATGAAAATTGAAGCCGGTGTGTTAGAGAGAGCTGATGGTTCAGCTTATTTAGAAGTTGGAGGAAATAAGATTTTAGTGGCTGTTTATGGTCCAAGAGAATCTTATATTAGAAGATTATTAAAACCAAATACTGGGGTTATTAGATGTCGTTACAATATGGCACCATTTTCTGTTGGAGACAGAAAAAGACCAGGACCTGATAGAAGATCAAATGAAATATCTAAAATAACTGCTGAAGCATTAAGGCCTGCATTACTTTTAGAAAATTATCCACGGTCTATGGTTGATGTATTTATAGAAGTTATTGAAGCTGAAGGTGGAACAAGATGTGCAGGAATCACTGCTGCTTCTGTTGCTTTAGCAGATGCTGGAATTCCTATGAAAGACTTAGTGGTTGCTTGTGCTGCTGGAAAAGTTAACGATGAAGTTGTTTTAGATTTATCTGAATATGAAGATAAAGATGGTCAAGCTGATGTTCCAGTAGCTATTATGCCAAGAAATGGTGAAATAACTTTACTCCAAAGCGATGGAAACTTAGACAAAGAAGAATTTTCACAAGCATTGGATTTAGCCATTGAAGGTTGTAAAAAAATAAGCGAAATCCAAAAAGAAGCTCTTGTAAGTAAGTATGGTGGATAGAAAATAATTAATAAGTACTTAATGGGGAATTATAATGAATATTATACCAGAAATAACAAGAGAAAGTATTACTCATATTATTAATGAAAATAAACGTGTAGATGGCAGAGCTTTAGATGAATACAGAAATATTGAAGTTGAAAACAATGTAATTTCAAAAGCAGAAGGTTCTGCTAGAGTTAAAATTGGAAAAACTCAAGTTATTGTAGGTGTTAAGCCAACAATTGGTGAGCCTTTTGGAGATAAACCTAATTTAGGTGTTTTGATGACTAATGCTGAAATGTTACCAATGGCTGATCCTAAATTCGAGCCAGGACCTCCTAGTGAAGCTTCAGTTGAGTTAGCAAGAGTTGTTGATAGAGCTATTCGTGAAAGTGAGATTGTAGATTTAGAAAGACTCTGTATAAAAGAAGGTAAAAAAGTTTGGATGCTTTTCATTGATTTACATATTATTGATTTTGATGGAAATCTCTTTGATGCTGCAACATTAGCTGTTGTTAGTGCATTATCTACAACTAAACTTCCTAAAGCAACCTTTGAAAATAATGAAGTTATTTTAAATGAAGAAGAAACTGAAAATTTAGTTTTAAGAGAAAAAGTTGCCATGTCAACATTTGTTAAGATTGGAGATAAAATGGTTTTAGATCCTGCATTAGATGAAGAGAGCATTCTTAAAGCAAGAATTTCAGTTGGTATCACAGAATCAGGTAAAATCTGTGCTATGCAAAAAGGTGGAGACGAGCCATTATCTCGAGAAAATATTTTAGAATCTGTTGAAATTGCATACTCTAAAAATAAAGAGCTAATTAGCAAATTAAATGGCTATTAAATTCTTATTAATTATTATTAATTAGCTAAAAAATTTATTTTCTCTTTATTTTCTCTTTATTTTTTTATATTTTAATTATTTTTCATTTTTTATTATTTTTTATTATTTTTTTTATAGTTGCTATTGTTTTTTTATTATTTTTTTATTTTTCTTAATTTTTTCTTAAATGGTTTAAATCAATATTTTTTTAAAAAATTTTATTTTGTTTAATTTCACAATTTGTTTTTTTATAAAAAAGTTTAAATACTTTAAAAAAAGATATTATATCATTAGATAAATTTAACTCTATTTTTTTATAAATTTTAATGATTTATAATATTTTTTTATTAGATTACAATTTATTATTTTCTGACTTCTATTAATTTTAAGAATTCTAAATTTTTAATTAAATTTATTAAATTTAATTAATTTTTAATAAATTTTAATAGATGTCAATTATGTTTATTTGATTTCAATTTTTTTATATTTTCATTAATAACTTAAAAAAAATTGATTTCAGTTTTATTTTCATTAGAGTGATTATTATGGCAAGAACTAAAAAAGTAGGAATTACTGGAAGATTTGGAGCCCGTTATGGAAGAAAGGCTAAAAGATCAGTTAGACAAATTGAAGAAAACATGAAAAAAAAGCATGTTTGTCCTCGTTGTCAAAGACCATATGTAAAAAGAGTCAGTGCTGGAATTTGGGAATGTAAAAAATGTGGTGTAACATTTACTGGTGGAGCTTATGTCCCTGAAACACCAATGGCTAAAACAGCTGTCCGTAACATAAAAAGAATAGTTGGGGGAGGTCAATAAGTGTATACCTGTCCTCACTGTGGAAATAAATTGGATTTAAGAAGTTTTAATGAAAATAAATGTCCTGAATGCAGATATAGGATTTTATTTAAAGATGTACCTTCTGTAAAAAAATCTATTAATTCTAGTGGATTATATGAATAAATTTGTTAAATAATTTTTATTTTAACTTATTTTTTAAGCATATAATTGTATAATAATTTAAATATTAATTTTTTTATTAGTATATTAATTTTTATTTATTAATATACTAATTTTACTTATTAAAATACTAATTTTATTTATTTAATATTATTAGGTTTATTTTTATTATTAGGTTTATTTTATCTAGTTATTTTATTATATTATTTTTATTTATTTTTTATTTATTTTTTAATTGTTTATTAGTTATATGAAGATTTTTCCACTTTTTCTTTTTTTATTTATGTAAGGATTTAGCTTTTTCTGATTTTTAATTTTTTAAGAGATTTTTATAATAAACTTATAATATTATTCATTTTTGATCCTAATTTATTTTTTTATTTTTTCTTTTTTATAATTTTATGTGATATTATGTTAATTTCAAGTTCAAGAAAACCCGCTCCTAAAACAAGATCATTTTGTAAAAATTTAGGACATACATTTGGCTATGAGTATGTTTCTAGAGGAAAATCATCTTTAAGGGATTTAGGTTTAAAATCTGAAGATTTAGGGCATAAATATGTTTTATTGGTCTATGAACTTGAAGGAAATCCATCTAAACTAAGTTTTTTTACAAATGATGGAAATGAAATTCTTTCTTTAAAAATTACTGCTAAAATTTCAAATGAACGTTTATTTATTAAACCTAAGGAATTAAAATTTAAGTTTATTTTACCAGGATTAGAATTTTTAAAGACATTTTTTGATTTTCCATTAGATTCAAATATTTTTTCAAATTCAATTGAAATTAATGAGTCCAAAAATTTAGATGAAATAGCAAATATTAGTTTTATCAATGATAAAGGAGAAAAATCTAAATTTGAAATAACAATTAGACGAATTTTGTTTATTGCAGATGAGTTAAAAAATAGAGACGAGAAAATGTTTGAGGGAAAAAATGGATGATGATTTATTTTCTAATATTAAATCCATTAAAAATGAAATTACTTTCAATTTTGATTCATCTGAGGATGCTAAAATAGTTTATGATTCAATTTCTATTGAACTTGAAACTTCTCCAGATTATCGTTCTATTGTTCATATTTCTCATTTAATATCTAAAATAATTTTAAATATAGAATCTAAAGATTTAACTTCATATAGAGCATCTATTAATTCAGTAGTTAAATGGATTAATTTAGTAATGGATATTCGAGATTTAGTTAATTAATCTGGTTAATATTATTTTTTTTAATTCATTTTTTAATTAATTTATCTTTGATAATTATTTTAAATTTAATTTTTGAATAATATTAAATACTATAATATCTATAATATTAATATATTAATTTATAAATAGAGTTTTTCCTTTTTAAATATTCTATTTTCTAATTTTAATAGTGTTTAATTTGTTACAGTAATTAATTTTTAATGAAACTTTATTATTTTTAATAAAACTCTATTATTTTAATGAAACTTTATTATTTTTAATAAAACTCTATTATTTTAATAAAACTTTATTATGAAATTTATATAAATATTTTTTTTAATAATAAATAAGTTTATGGTGATAATATGGATGTACCACAAAATATACAGCATCAATTAAGTCAATTTCAACAATTACAACAGCAAGCACAAGCTGTTACAATTCAAAAGCAAAATGTAGATATTCAAATTCAAGAAACTGAAAGAGCTCTTGAAGAATTAAAAAAAACAAATGCAGATGCTGAAGTTTTTAAAACTGCTGGAAATTTACTCATTAAAGTTAATCGTGATGAAGTAAATGAAGAATTAAAAGAAACATTAGAAACTCTTCAACTTAGAGAAAAAACAATGGCTCGCCAAGAAGAAAGAGTATTAAAAAAGCTTCAAGAGATGCAAGCATCAATACAAGAAGCAATGAAAACTGCAAATTAATTAAATAATCATTTTTAAAAATATTTATATCTAATTACATTATTTTTTGATTTTTATTTATTTTTATATTTTTTTTTTTTTTTTTTTTTTTTAATTTTAAAAACTATAACTTTTTTTCTTTTTTTTATATTTT
>NZ_LWMV01000229.1 GCF_001639295.1 Methanobrevibacter curvatus
CTTGATTAATTTGTTCTTTTATTAAAACCATCTTAAAACACCAAAAAAAAATTTATAACTATAATTAAATATATATGGCTCTTTATATATAAATCTAACGATTTTAAGAGTTTTGTCCTTGTCTCATTGTGTAGAAAAAAATTAAAATCAGACCATTACATAAATTTATAATACTTGTATATTTTAGAAATATTTGTTTTCTTTTAAATACTCAATGCTTTTTAAAATGTCCTGTTTATTATTTAACTCTAAAATATAAATTCCATTGTACCCATTCTTTTCATACATATTAAAAAATTCATCAAAGTCAATTACTCCTTGACCTAAAGGCAAATGACTATCAAATGATTTATCATTGTCATGAAGATGTATATGCTTAACACTTTTATAATAGCTACTTGTTTTTCCATCAATTGTATTTTTATGCCCTATATCAAAAGTCATTGAAAGATTATTTTCTTTTAAAAAATTATCTAATTCATCAGTACTCTGATATAAAAATCCTTCAAAGTTAGGCATATTCTCAAAACAAATTTCAACACCTAAATCTTTAGCATAAATAGCTGTTTCTATCATTGCATTATTAGCTATTTCCTTTCCATAGTCATTAAAAAATCTTTGAGTAAATCCAACTCTTCCAGGATGGACAACAAGAATATTTCCACCAATATCATGGATGTAATCTGCTGATCGTTTTATTTCATTTATTGATGCTTTTAAAATAGCTTTATTCGTTGAAGCAATATTTAAATCAGATATTGGACTATGAAGTGTGTAATTTAAAGAATATGATTCAAATATTTCTTTTTCAATATAATCATGTGGATATTCAAATAATAGCTCAAAATAATCTATTTTTAAATCCTCTACAAAGGATAAAAATTCTTCAATGTCTTTGCCCTCACTAGCCAATGATGATATTCCAAATTTCATATAATTCCTCTTTTCGTTTAATATATATTGATAATAACTATTTAAAAATTAATAAAACAATTTTTCAAATTAATAAAAGTGCTACTTATAAAATAAATTGTTTTATTTTTTAAATGGCTTTTGATCAAACTTTTTCTAAAAGTTTGTTTTCAAATTAATAAAAGTGCTACTTATAAAATAAAATTATTTATTTTACAAATAGCTTTTGATCAAACTTTTTCTAAAAGTTTGATTCTAACAGCTTCTCAATTTTGCAATCCATTTCTATTTTACTTCCACCAAGTTTTAACTCAATTTCTTTAATGGCTAAGCCAATAATAGTTATATTGCTTTCTTCATCATAGATATCATAGTAAGATTTTTCTTTAATTTGATTAAGAGCAGTCAAACTAAGGGATTTTATATCTTTTGCTCTTTGCTGAGTATATTTTACTTCAATTATAATTACATTTCCTTTTTCATCATTGAATGGATAATAACTATCAATTTCATCAATGGCTATGTCTAATCTACCACTAAACATGCTAATTTCAGATCGTGTTTCAAATCCTAAAGATTTCATAATAAAATATATTAAAGTTTGGTAGTATTTCCAATTCCTTATTTTAATCTGATATGGAGTGTTAACAATTTCTTTTTTAAGATATTTAAGTAATGATTCGCACTTTCCATTTTTAAGCTCATCCAATATTTTCTTTTTCTTTAATAAAAAATTATTCTCAGCCTTAGAAATAAAGTTTTCAAATAAATTTTCAGTTATTGATTTTTCCACTTCATTGTTAGGGATCTTTAGAGTATAGTTAATTTCATCATTGATAATTTCTTTTTTATAAATTGTTAAATATCCTGATTGAAACAATAAAGGGATTTGTTTAAGGTTTTCAACATCAAATATTTTAAACTCAGAACTTTTCAATACCAATTGTTTAAAAATATTTTTAATATTAAGATCATTTTTAAAAATCTTTACTAAAAAGTTAGGAGTTCCTGATTCAAACCAATAATTATCAAACTCTAAACTTTTAAAAAAATTCATTAAGGAAAAAGGATTATAAATAAAATTTTTTCCGTCCCAAGAATAACCATCATAATGTTCCTTAATGCGAATTAACACTTCATCATATGAAATATTGTTTAAAGTGCTATATTTTTCAATGAAATTTTTAAAGTACTTTTCAACTTCTTCTGCTGTATAGCCACATATAGTTGAAAAATCATCATCTAAGGTTAAATCTATTAAATTATTAAAATCAGAAAAGATAGATACTTTAGAAAATTTGCCTATTCCCGTTACAAATACAAATTCAAGAATATTGCTTGAACTTTTCAAAATTCCATAAAAATATTTTAAAGTTTCCTGAACATCCATAGCCATTTCTGTATTGTTGATTTTATCTAAAATTGGCTTATCATATTCATCCACTAAAACAACAACTCTTTTTTTAGTTTTTTCATATACCCTATTTATCAATTCCGTCAATTTATCATTAGAAAAATTTGCTTCCAGTGATATATTAAATTCATTTTTTGCTATTGAATCTATGTAAAAACTTAAAGATTCTTCAAATTTTTCAGGTGTCTTTACTTGAGGTTTGTTTAAATCTAAATGGATAACTGGAAATGTTTCATCCCAATTCCAATTATTAAAAATATATGTGCCTTTAAATAGCTCTTTATCCCCTTGAAATAAGTGTTTAAGAGTACTTATAAGTAATGACTTCCCAAATCTTCGTGGACGAGATAAAAAATAGTATGTTCCATTAACATCTCTAATTCTTTTTATTATCTCTGTTTTATCCACATAAATTTTATTTCTTTCAATTAATTTTTGAAAATCAGGTTCATCAATGGCTAGTTCGTTTTTCATATTCATTGTTAATCTCCTATTAAATATTAAACAAATACATATATAATTTAAAAATATAATTTAAAAATATAATTTAAAAATATAATTTAAAAATATAATTTAGAAATTTGTTTACTTTTAAAAAGTATTAATAAATTTAATCTCTTAAAAAAATACTGAAAAAATGCTTAAAAAATAATTATTAATATATTTCTATTATGCTTTTAAAAATATATAACTATTTCTATTTAAAAATACAAGTACTACTAAAAACTGATAGTATTATTATTTTAAAAATAAGAAAAAACATAATCTTGACATATCAATTAATAAAAAATAAAAAATAAAAAAATAAAGCTAAAAAAACAATAACAAGACAATTATTTATAAATCTCACTTCTTTTTCCAATTTTCATTATTTTAATTTCAGTAGGATTTTTATCATAGTATAACTTGAAAATGATTCTATAATCTCCCTTTCTTATTCTCTTGTATCCTAAAAATTTAGATTCTAAAATTTTTGATTGATAAGGCTTATCACGAATTTCTTTTATTCCTTAAATAAGAATAGCTGCTGTTTTTTTATCTTTTTTACTTAATTTTTTCAAATGCTTATCTATTTTTGGAGGAATTGATAGTTTATAAGTATCTTTCCTCAAGTTTATCAACATCCAATTCTATGGCATTTCCATTATCCATATCCCCTTCTATTTCTTTAAGTTCTTTAAAGAGTTTTTGGCATTGGGATGGTATTGTTTCAAATTTTAATTCTAGTTTTCCTTCTTCTAATTTTTCATTCCACTTTATTATTACTTCGTTTTTGTTGATTTTATTAAGTATTTCTTGAGGGATAATCATTTTATTTCTTTAATATAAGTTTCTGCAATCATGAGCATTCTTCCTCATTTAATGTTTAATATTTTTATTAATAATATTTATTATTTAGGAATTTTTAATTAATAAACATTGCCATTACTTTTTAAATTAATTTAAATATTTAATAAAACAGTTTATTAATATTTCTTATATTTTTTTAAATATTTAAAATGATAAATCTTTTTTAAGATTTCAAAAATCTTATTCTCCTGCGAATTTAACACCAGTCATTTTGGTGGCTTCTAAGGATAATGCACGGAGATCATCTTTTTCTATTTTACTTAAGTTTGTGTTGCCTGCTTGTTGAACTAACATGCAAGCTTCTTCAGTCATTGCTCTAATGTAGTTGGCTAAGTTTTTACCTGCTTGTCGGTAGTTAAGTCTGTTTCTTAAATGAGGATTTTGAGTAGCTATTCCTTTTCTACATGTTCCAGAGAAACAAGTCTGACAGACTCTACAACCTATGGAAACCAAAGCTGCGGTTCCAATGTAGACTGCATCTGCACCTAATGCAATAGCTTTAGCTAAATCAGCACCACTTCTAATTCCACCAGCAGCAACTAAACTAACTTCTTGTCTTAAATTAACTTCTTTTAAAGCTTCATCAGCTTGAACAATAGAAGCTATTGTTGGAATACCAGAATTTTCTGTTACTGTTGCTGGACCTGCACCTGTTCCTCCTTGCATACCATCTACAACAATTATGTCTGCTCCACCTTTAGCAGCTATTTTAACATCATCCTTAACCCTTCCTGAAGCAAATTTAACCATGATTGGAACTTTCCATTCAGAAATTTCTCTTAGTTGAGATATTTTCATGTGTAAATCTTCAGGACCAACTATATCCATGTGACGAGCTGGAGAAAGAGCATCTGCTCCTTCTGGAATCATACGGATTTTAGCCACTTCAGCTGTTACTTTTTCACCTAAAAGGTGTCCACCCATTCCAGATTTTGCACCTTGACCTATTTTAATTTCAATGGCTTCAGAGTTTTTTAAATAATCAGCAGAAACACCAAATCTCCCTGAAGCATACTGTGCTATTAATTTATCTGCTAAATATCTTTCCTCTTCAAGCATTCCACCCTCACCAGTGTTTGCTGCTGTTCCAGCCAATTTTGTTCCATAGGCAAGAGCCATTTTAGATTCTTTACTTAATGCACCAAATGACATGGCTCCAATCATTATAGGTGTCTTTAACTTTAAAGGGTTTTCAGCATATCTGGCACCTAATGTTACAGATGTGAAACAAGGTTCTCTGTATTTATCAAGGGGAGGTCTAGAAACCTGAGCAGGAATTAAAACAAAGTCATCAAACGATGGAAGGTTACGAACTGAACCCATACTTTTAATTTTATACGAACCTACAAGAGACTTTCTTTTAATTTCAAACATGTCATCATATGACCAAACATGTCTGTTATCTGGTGCAACTGCATTAACATCAATAGCTGTGTTAGGACACATTTCCTCACAAATTCTACAACCAATACAATCTTTTTGACGAACAGGATATGGTTCACCGTTAATCAAATCATAAACATTATGTGGACAGTTGTTTAAACAAGAATAACACTCTCCGCAGATAGATTCATCTCTATCATCACACTTATACCAACAGCATCCTGGTCTGTCAAATTCCCTTTTACATAAAACACTATCCCTTTTAACTTCGTATGGCATCCTCAACCCTCTTAAAAATTATTAGCTCTCATCACAAAAACAGTCTTCTTCTTCATTATTACCATAAAATGGTCGTTTACTTAATGGGATGATTTTTCTAAA
Organism: Methanobrevibacter curvatus; assembly: GCF_001639295.1. Taxonomy (GTDB): domain Archaea; phylum Methanobacteriota; class Methanobacteria; order Methanobacteriales; family Methanobacteriaceae; genus Methanoflexus; species Methanoflexus curvatus. Next base: position 5,441 of record NZ_LWMV01000229.1, read on the forward strand.
GTTTTTAAAATCAATAGCTGTTAAATCAAAATCGTAAGTAGATAAAAGATCTTTTAGCTCTTGTCTATCATCATCATCACATTTAATCAACTTAGCATTCTTGCCTAAGCTTTTTACACTACCTAAAACATAAATGGCTCCTCTAATGATTGATTCACCTGCATCTTTACCTAAATCTCCAAGAACTATTATACGTCCACCCATCATAAAGATTCCACTCATAAAACCAGAGTCTCCACCAACAATGATTGTTCCATTTTTCATTATTTCTCCAGTTCTTGCTCCTGCATCTTTTCTAACAACAATGGTTCCATCATATATTCCTTGACCAACACCATCACCAGCAGATCCATCAATTAATATCTCTCCACCAGTCATGTTGTCTCCTGCAAACCAACCAACATTACCGTGAATTCGGATTTTTGCTTTATCAATCATTGTCCCTACAAAGTAACCTGCTGAACCTTCTACCTCAATATCTACTTTATCTGTTAAACCAGCTATTAAATAGTGAAGTGCATTAGGATGTTTGATAATGATTTTATCATTATTAGCAGCCATTTCTTTAAGAGTACCATTAGATTGTCTTGGTGTCATTCCAGAAACATCAATTTCAACTGTTTTACTCATAGTATCACTCATAATAAATAAAAAAATAAATAAAAAAATAAAAAAATAAATAAATAATAATAAAATGCTTAATAAATATAATAAAAAAATAATTAATAATAAAAATAATTAATAACAAAAATAATAATTAATAATATCTATAAAAATTTATCTAATTTACAATAATAAAAAAATAAATTAAATTACTTCACATATACTTATTGTTAAAATCTCAATAGGTGTCTATATACAATTATTTAAACTTAATATTGAATAGTCTAAGTGAAAATTTAAAAAATTGTATTAAAAATATTATAAGACGATTCAATAAGATGCTAATAGATTTTTTGCATTAACAACAATACATGAGTACTAAGTTAAATTTCGTAGACTCTAACCTCGCCAGGTGAAATTTGTTCAACTTCATTAACATCCATAACTTCTCTTAAAGAAACTTCTTCAGAAGCTATTGCAAAAATATTGTCATTTTCAGCCATTACTCCAGGTCTAAGACCTAATCTATCTTTAGCTATTCCAATACCACTTGGAGTTCCAATAATATATGAAAATGGACCATCCATATCTTCAATTGATTGAGTTAAAGCTTCTTCAAGTGAGTAACCAGTATCGAGCTTATCTGCAATATAATGAACAAGACATTCTGTATCATTTGTAGTTTCAAAAATATGCCCTTTTCGCTCTAATGGATCTCTTATTTTCCAATAATTTGTTATTTGTCCATTGTGAACAACTGTTACATCTTTTACAATATATGTTTGAAATGGATGTGCATGATATCTATCTACATTACTTTCTGTTGAAAAACGGGTGTGCCCAATTCCATGTGTCCCTTTAATTTGATCTACTGAATATTTTTCAGCGATATCTAATACATAACCAGTGTCTTTAATCATTTCAAAAGAATTACTTCCATTTAAAACTATTACATTATCAATTTTATCTATTTTTGTGATTAGTGGTTTAAGCTCTTTAAAATCATTTAAATTCACTTTAGCCCTATAAACAAAAGAGTCTTCATCAGAGGGAAATGTTTGATCTTGTAAAATTGGAGTTTCAGCATTTAATATTTTCTTAACTGAATCTAATAATCCTTTTTCATCATCCACTTGAATGTTAAGAATGTATTCACTATCTTTTAAACCTAATCCTCCATAAAGAGACATTCCTGCTGAATCTGGTCCCCTATGTTGAAGAGCATGGAGCATTTTTGTCATATCTTTACCAATTCTATGTAATTTTTTATCTTTGTATACTATTCCAGCTATTCCACACATTTAAACACCACCTGTATTTTTTTAATAAATAAAATTGAATATATATTGAATAAAAGTTGAATGGATATTGAATAAAAATTGAATAAAAATTGAATAAATATCGAATAAAATTAAAAAATGTTTAATAATAAAACCATTAACTATTAGTTATTAAATATTTATTCTTCAAAAAGATTTTTAATAAAATATTCATGTAGTCTTGTATCATCGGTTAACTCTGGATGAAAAGATAAGGCAATATTTTTTCCATACTTTGCACCTACAATCACATCATCTATTTTTGACAAAACTTCAACATCTTTGCCTACTTTAAGAATAGACGGAGCACGAATAAAAACTCCTTGAAAATTACTGCCTAAAATTTCTATTTCTTCTTCAAAAGAATTTTTCTGAGAGCCAAAAGCATTTCTTAAAACTTTCATGTCAATTATTTTTAAAATGGCTTGATTGTAATCAACATCATTAGCCATTAAAACTAAACCTGCACATGTTCCAAAAATTGGAATATTTTTATCATGAATTACTTTATCTATTCCTCGTTCTACAATTAACTTGCCAATAACAGTACTTTCTCCACCAGAGATTATTAATCCACTGCAATTTTCAAGATCCTCCTTGTATCTAACTACAACAGCTTCACAATCAAAATTTAACTTTTTAATAGTTTTAACTGTGATATTGTAATGTTCACTGACTGCTCCTTGTAGGTTTAAGATGCCTATTTTTAACATTTTAATCAATAAATAAACAAATATACATGCATAAAATAATGATTTATTTAATTTAAAATTTTAGTTTACCATTTAATTTAAATAATTAATTTAAATAATTAGTTTAAATTTTTATTTTATTATTTAATTAAAACTAATCTTAAAAATCATTTTGAATTTATAATATTTTTAACTAAAATTATAATTTGTTACACAATATCTTAATAAATCATTTATCAATTTATATATTTATTTTATAGTATTTATATATTTTGGAATTGTTTTAAAAA
>NZ_LWMV01000230.1 GCF_001639295.1 Methanobrevibacter curvatus
TTTTAAAAACTTTTATATTCATTTATTTCTCAATCTAAATAATTACAATATATATTTTTTTAATAATAAAATTATTAAAGATTATTTTAGAAATTAAAGATAATAACAACTTATATTTATGAAATAGGTTGATATTTCAATAGTCATTAATTAGAATCTTTTCTTTCAGGATTATAAAAGGAAAAATTTAAATATTTATTAATTAATATACTTACATAATATTAATTCTGATGGTGTTGAAATGGACAGGAAACAAATAGCTATTGAATTTGCTCAAAGCTTAAATCATCCAGAGATAGAAAAAATTATTTTATTTGGATCTGTTGCTCGTGGAGAAGATAATAAAAACTCTGACATAGATATATTAATTTTAACTACAAATAAAGAAGATAAAAACATAATTAGTGACGATGTTTATGATAAAGTCTGGAATATTCTAATGAAAACTGGACAATATGTATCTGCTAAAATAAATAATATTAACCAATATGAAGAACAAAAAAAATTCTCTTTTTTTAAAAATCTTGACAAAGAGGGTGTTATAATTGGATAATGCTAAATTAGAATTTAACAATGCAATAGATGCTATTAAAGACTTTAAAATAGCTTTAGCCAATAAAAGGTATAAAAATTCAATAAATCGCTCATATTATGCTGTTTTTCATGCAGCAAAAGCATTATTACTAAAAAAAGACATACTTACAAAAAAACATGATAGCACAATTCAGCAATTTGGATTAGAATATGTAGTTAATGGAAATTTTGACCAAAAAATAGCTAAAATAATTAATAGATTAGAAGAAGACAGATCCGAGGCAGATTATGCAATAAATTCAATATTCACTGAAAAGATGCAACATACAATTTAGAAAAAGCAGAACTTTTTATAGATGAATGTAAACGATTTTTATGAAGAAAAAATCATTATATTCCATAACATAAGAAAAATTTAATTTTTACAAAAATTGAAAAAAACATTGACTGAAAAAAGCGATATTATTAATTTATCCAGATTGAGGGTATAATGACATCTGATGCAATGCTGTCAACTTAAGAAAAATTTTTTCAAAATTTCATTAGTTTCATTAAAAAAATTGAAATTGTGATAAATGAACCTTTCAATTTGTAATGTTTCATCAAATTTATATTAATAATTTCTTAACTTGACAGAAATTGTATTGGATAAATGAAATTTTTAAAATTTAAGTTTTAAAAGATTATTTTTAAGTTAAATTCTTATAACTTTATATTTTATTTCAAATTATAATAAAAAAATTGAACTAAACTATTCCTTCCACTATTGTATACAATATTTATACCCTATTGTATACAGCATTTATACAATGAAATATAAACAATTAGTTATGTTGGAAAAGATATTTGGTTCAAAAGCTAGGGTAAAAATATTAACCCTTTTTTCATTAAACTATAATGAAGAATTTTATCTTCGAGAAATTGCTAGGATTGTTAAGTTGAATGTTAATTCTGTTAGAAGGGAGTTGAATAACTTAGAGGAATTTGGTTTTTTAAGCTCTGAAAAAAGAGATAGGTTAAAGTATTATGTGATAAATAAGGACTTTCTTCTTTGTGAGGAAATAGCTAATATTTTTATTAAAAGTGAAGCTAATGGAGAAATTATAAAATCTAAACTAAACAATATTGATGAAATTGAAACTGCATTTATTTATGGAAATTCATTATTTAGCAATGTACATGAAAATGTTGATTTGTTATTAATTGGAAATGTGGAAGAAGAAATTATAATTAAAGAATTAAATAAAGTAGAGAAAAAGATTTCTCGTAAAATTAATTTTAATATTCTCTCTCAAAAAGAACTTAATCAAAAAATAAAAGAAGAAGATATTTTTATTAGTGGAGTTCTTAATAATTCAAAAAAATTTATTATTGGAGAATCTTCTGATTTAATATTAGAATAATTTTATTTTTTTTGTATATAATGTTTATACAAACTTTATATTCCTCTAAAATTTAATGCTTCTATTTTTATAATTTAATAAATATATATAATAAATAAAAATAATGTATACTACTATTTATTATGTTTATTATTTATTGTGTTAAAATGTCTAAAGATAAATATTTAAAAGATATGGAAGTCATTGACTCTGATTTAATGGAAAAAGTATTATATCATATGGATAAATTTAATCCAGAGAATTTTAATGAAAATGATGTCAAAATAGCTATTAAAAAAGAAAATTTATCTATTAAAGATTTTCAAGCATTATTGTCTCCTGCTGCATCTAATTTTATTGAAGAAATGGCTCAAAGAGCTAAAGTTGAAACTTCAAAACATTTTGGAAACTCAATATCACTTTTTACTCCTCTCTACATTTCAAACTACTGTGAAAATCAATGCATTTACTGTGGCTTTAACTGTAAGAATAAAATTAAAAGAGGAAAACTAAGTTTGAAAGAAATTGAAGAAGAGTTAAAAATAATTTCTAAAACCGGTTTAGAAGATATTTTACTTTTAACTGGTGAATCAATGTTTAAAAGTGATTTAAAATATATATCTGAGGCTATTAAATTAGCATCAAAATATTTTAGATTGGTTGGTCTTGAAATTTATTCATTAAACACAAAAGACTATAAATACCTACATGAATCTGGTGCTGATTATGTTTGCATTTATCAAGAGACTTATGATAAAAAACAATATGCAAAATACCATTTATCTGGACCTAAATCTATTTATGAACATAGGTTTAATTCACAAGAGAGAGCCATTCTTGGTGGGATGAGAAAGGTTGGATTTGGTTCTCTTTTAGGCTTAAGTGATTTTAGAAAAGATGCATTTGCAACGGTAATACATGGATATTATTTACAAAGAAAATATTCTAAAGCTGAGATTTCTTTTTCATTTCTTAGACTTAGACCATTTATTAATAATATTCCAGAATTAAACAAAACTATTACTGAAAAAGAGTTGTTGCAAGTAATTTTAGCCACAAGAATTTTTATGGCATTTGCAGATATTACAGTCTCAACAAGGGAAAGATCTAAGTTCCGTAACGGTGTTGTTGGTATAGGTGCAACAAAGATTTCAGCAGGAGTTAATGTAGGTGTAGGAGGACATGAAACAAAAGAAAAAGGAGATAAACAGTTTGAAATATTAGACAAACGTTCAGTAAAAGAAATAGAATGGTTTTTAGAAAAAAATGGCTTTCAATCGGTTTATATTGACCATATCTATTTATAAAGAATTTAAATTAATACAACGATTTAAAATAAAAGGGATTTTATGTTAATATCCATTACAAATCGAGAATTAACTAACGGGGATTTTTTAAAAAAAATTGATGAAATTGCTAAAGGAAACCCATATAAAATCATTTTAAGAGAAAAAGATTTAGATAAAAATGATTATAGTAATTTATTAAATCAAGTAATACCAATTACCAATAAATACAATGTTGATTTAGCTATTCATAGCCATATTGACATTGCAAAATCTCATAAGATTAAAAGCATACACTTACCTTTCAATCAATTTAAAGAAAATTACGAGAGTTATGAAAGCTACGAAAACTATGAAAATATAAACAATAGCTCTAAAACATATAATAAACATTTAAAATATTTTGATGCAGTAGGTGTTTCTATCCATAGTATTGAAGAAGCAGTCTATGCTGAAAATAATGGGGCAAATTACATTATTGCAGGTCATATATTCCCAACAGAGTCAAAAAAAAGACTTAAAGAAAAAGGATTAAAATTTTTAGAGGAATTAAAATTTGCAACAAAGATTGATATTTATGCAATTGGTGGAATTAATATAAGCAACCTTGATTCTGTTTTAAAAACTGGTGTTAAAGGAATAGCTATTATGTCCGATTTAATGCAATCAAATACACCTTATCAAAAGATTTTAGATTATAAAAATCAATTTAAAAAAAAAAGAAATTAAAAAAATTAAATTAACTTTTTTTAAAAAAAAAACAAGGTTTAAATATAATTCTTCTAAAAATCTAATTAATTATAAATCATATTTATAAAGAATGAAAAAATTTTAAGAAAATAAAAAAAAGATTAAGATCAACACTATTATAAATTAGCACCAATTTCTTTAGCTTTTTCTAGAAATTCTTTATTTTCCTCTAAATTTTCAATTTCAGGAATTCCATAACCATGAATGATATCTATAACTTCAAAACCTATATTTCCTAACATATTAGATTGTGCTTCAATGTAAGGCTTGTAAAGAGTCTCATCAGGATTAGCCTGTACATAGACCAAAACTAATTTTGTATTAATTCCTTGATTGTTGACTATTGAGTAAAATCTATCAATAAAAGTTTTAAGTTGTGCAGTAACCTCACTAAAGTATATTGGTGAACCAACAACAAATACATCACTTTCATCTATTGCTTTAACAATTTCTACATAGTCATCTTGGTATTTACAAACACCATTTTCTTTACAGTAGTAACAAGATTGGCATGGTTTAATACTTAAATCATTGATTCTGAATAACTGGGTTTCAGCACCATTTTCAGCAGCAGAATTTAATACTGTATTAATTAAAGTATCTGTATTACTATCTTTACGTGGACTTCCACTAACACCTGTGATTTTCATAATATCTCTCCAAAAATATTTATTTTAAAAAGAAGTTAAAATTCAAAAAAAAATAAACGAAATGAACTATTAATGTTTTATTTGTTTTAATAAAAAAAGCTTTCTAAAAAAATTTTTATAAATATAAAATAATTTTATTTAGATAATAATTTAACTTAAAAATTTAACTTAAATATTTAGAAATATGCTTAAAAATATAGTTAAAATTTTTAAAAATATGGTAATTTGAATAAAATAAGTTAAATATAAATAAATTGTTAAAAATTGATTAAATATGAATAAAATAAGATTAAAATATAACTTAAGAATAATTTTATAAGAGAGTAAAAAATAGTGTTAAACTTTTTAAATTTCAGAAGTGGAACATAGGAATATTTTTTAAAAATTCGTAAAATTTTTATAAAATAAAAAGATAAATATTAACAATGATTAGTCAAAAAACAATTGAAGAAGCAATATATAATATTTATAAAAAAGCAGCCATTGAACTTCCTGATGATGTTACACATTCAATTCAAGAAGGATTAAAAAATGAAGAAAATGAATTAGCTATTTTAAATCTTCAAGCTATTTTAAAAAATATTGAACTTGCAAAAGAGAAAAAAATACCTCTTTGTCAGGATACTGGCTTACCTATACTTTTTGTTAAATTAGGGAATGTAGAAGTTGAAAACCTTTATAAAGGAATAGAAAAAGGAGTTTTAAAAGCAACTGAAGAAGTTCCTCTTCGTCCAAATATAGTTGATCCAATAACACGAAAAAATACAGGCACAAATACTGGGCTTAAAATTCCAATAGTAGATATTGAATTAACTGATGATGATTTTATAGAATTTACAATTTTACCAAAAGGATTTGGATCTGAAAACAACAATAGACTTAAAATGGCTCTTCCTGGAGAGGGAATAGATGGAATTAAAGAATTTGTAATTGAAACTGTGAAAATGGCTGGAGGAAAGCCCTGTCCACCAATAGTAGTAGGTGTAGGAATTGGTGCAACAAGCGATTATGCCTTAAAATTAAGTAAAAAAGCTATTCTTTCACCTATAGGCATTAAAAATCCAGATAAACAACTTGAAGAGCTAGAAAATGAACTTTTGAATGAAATAAATAAATTAAACATAGGCCCTATGGGTTTAGGTGGAAAAACAACAGCTTTAGGTGTTAAAATATTAAAAGCAGACACTCATACTGCAGGTCTCCCAATAGCTGTAACAATTCAATGTTGGGCACACAGACAAGCTACAATTCGCTTAAAATAATATAAGTCCATGTAAAATAAGACAGAAATTTTTAAAAATAAATTATAATTTTTAAAATAATTTAAACCTTTTTCTTATTAAAATTTAAAATAAATATTGTTCTTGCATCAATATTAGCTGCTCTATCAACAGTTTTTTCTAAAAATTTTGCAATAAAAATTAGATTGATATAATGGTTAATGGTATCTTTGTAGATTTTCTTTTTTAAGTCCATAGTGTGTTCTTACGAGCTTATGTTCTGATATTTATAAATTTATGTGGTTTTGTATAAATTCGTCTTTTTGGATTAAGGATCGTTTTTATTGCAAGTCACTTGTTTTATTGTTTAAAAAATAATAAATAGATAATAAAAGATAATAAATGACTAATATGTAATAAAAGATAATAAATGAAATAGATAATAAAAGATAACAAATGACTAATATGTAATAAAAGATAATAAATGACTAATAGATAATAAAAGATAACAAATAAATAATTAATCTTTTTTGTGTATAAAAGAATTTTTAAGAATTTTTTCTTCTTTTTCTGAAACATTTGAGCTAATAACATTGTTCAATGAATTATTTTTAGGTATATTATTATTCTTATTACCATCATTGTTACAATTATCATCAGATATAGAATTAATCTTAGACATTGAGCCATTTGATATTGAATTGTCTGAAAATTTGTCTGTTTTATGTTTAAAATAAAATTCCATGGATTGAATAAATATGGATATAGTAATAATACTTAAAATAAAAATAATAATTAAAGAAAAGTAAAACTTATATTCAACAAATACAGGACCTAGTTTAGATATTAAATCAATATCACTATCCACTAAACCCCAAATTAAAATAAAAATACCAACAAAAACAATAATTATTCCATGTATCCATTTGATTTTTTTCCTTTCGGCTAAAGGATATAATCCTAAAATTATTAAAGCAATTCCCATTACTCTAAACAAATTTTGATTTGTGATTTCCTCTAAAAATCTAAAAATAAATCCATATTCCATTAAATGCAACATATAGATTGATTCTATCAAAATAATTATGATTAAAGGAATTATATATATTATTCTTTCTTCTAAAAGATTAATGTTTTTCGATTCAAGGGGTTGTTTAAAAAACTGTGAACTAAACTCCATTATAATGGCTGCAAGAACTCCACCAATAATTGTTCCAGTAACCCCCAAAAAACTTGTAGTTAAAGCAACAATACCTCCCATAATTCCTGTTGCAACAACAACATAAGTTTTTCCCATATTATCACCAAAAATGTTTAAAAATATTCCACAGCCATCAATAATGAAAATCTTAAAAAAATAAAAAAAAATAAAAAGAATTAAAAATGATTAAAAAGAATTAAAAAGTAATAAAACCCGTTAAAAGATTAAAAAATTAATACAAAAAAGAATAAAGCCTTAGGGGGGATTCGAACCCCCGACCTATACCTTACCAAGGTATCGCTCTACCGGCTGAGCCACTAAGGCATTGATAGGATATTGTGAAAGTTTAATAAAAAAAAGTATTTAAAATTTAAAAAGTGCATGGGAAGGGATTTGAACCCTCGAAGGTCTACACCAAAGGATCTTAAGTCCTTCCCCTTTGGCCTCTCGGGCACCCATGCATGTGATTAATCTACACTAATTTTAAAAAAAATCTATTCAACTAAACCAACAAATTTATTAGTTAAACAAAATATTTTAGTATAGCATAAAGATATAAGTTTTTTATCTTATATAAACATTACTATTGTTGAAAAAAATTAGAAAAGAATTTAAGAAAGATTAATAAAAGTAAACAAAAAATATGATAATTAAAATAAACAAAAAAATATTAAAATTTAATAATATTTAATAATATTTAATGATATATCTAATAATTCTTAAAAATAGAAAAAAAATATAAATATTATTTAAAATATAAAATAATTGAGCATAAAATGTTCTATTTTATTAAATTAGAGAAAAAATTAAGTAAATATGAAAATAAATAAATGGTGAAAATTTGAGAGTAGAATCAAGTGAATGTGGTAAATGTGGTATATGTATCGACTTTTGCCCCTTAGGATTAATAGAAAAACAAGGATTTAAAATAGTAATTCATGAAGGGTGTACAGACTGTAAAGAATGTCTTGCAGGTTGCCCTCTTGGTGCAATAAAATTCGATAATTAAGCAGTCCAAAACAGATAAATTAAACATTCATTAAAAAAACTATTAAAAAAATAATGGGAGTGTCTCATAAGTCGCTTTTTTAGAATTTTCATGAAATTAATTTCCATATGAATCTTTTAAATATTAAATAATCGATAAAATATGTGTTAATAACTATAATAAAATAATTATATTATTTAATTCAATTTTAAAGAATTTATATTATTTTAAATTTAAATTATATGTTTTATAAATATTATTTTTAAAAAATAAAACAATGT
>NZ_LWMV01000231.1 GCF_001639295.1 Methanobrevibacter curvatus
GCATTTTATGGTATTTAATTTTTAATATTTTTATTGTTTAGGATAAATTTATAAATGATGAAAATAAAATATATTACTCAAAATATAATACTTTATAATAAAAATATAATACTTTATAATAAAAATATAATACTTTATAATAAAAATATAATACTTTATAATATCTCATAAAACGATTTTAATGATTTAATTAAGAATATTATTTCTAATAAATCTAAAAATAATTCTTTAGAAACTGAAGATGCATTATTTAAAAAACAGGAGATTATAATTGAGAATAAATAAACAGATAATATCAAAAAAGGCATATTATTTAACAATCATCATTCTTTTATTAGCTATTTTTTTCATTGGAAACACTGCTTTAAACCCTGTTGATGCAGTAGTACTTAAAAATACTACTTCAAATTACACCATAAAATACTTTGACACAAGTTCATCTGTTAAGGGAGATGCTATGAAAAATAAAAATATCTCCAAATATCTTCCAAAAGGTTCACTTTCTTTAAGAATCGTTAACATGTCTAAAAATGGTTCTGTGATACTACAGTTTGGGAGTGGGAATCCAAAAGTATTGATTCATGCAGGAATACATGGTGATGAGGCAGGAGCTAGTATTGCAACATTAAAGGTTATTGAAAAAATAAAAAATAGGAAATTTAAAGGTACAATTTACATTATTCCATTTGTTATTCCTTTAGATACTCAAAAAAACAAAAGATTGTGGTATGATCCGAGAACATTGAAAAATGTAGATCCTAACAGAATTGCGAATAAAAAAAACACTCCAGGATATAAAATACTTGAATTTGCAAAAAAAAATAAGGTTACTCATATTATTGAGGTTCATACAGGTGGATTTATATCTCATAGGAAAAATGGACTAATTTGGGCAAATACTTATCCTGTTAAAAATGAAAGAACATGGCTTAAATACATTAAGAAAAAAGCAAATCCATATATTGGTTATGGAAATGCATTTAGTGGAATGGTAAGAGGAGTAGCTAAATCCACTGGTATAGTAGCAATTACTCTTGAAGTTGAGAGAGACAAAAAACCCTTTCAAAATTGGATATATGTAGAGCTGAAACTCCTTACTTGTGCACTTAATTTCTTTCACATTATCAAATAGATGAGTATTCTTTAATTTAATTAAAAATTAGCAAATTAATTAAAAGTTAATTAAAAAATAATTAAAAAAGTAATTCTAAATTAATTCTAAATTAATTCTAAAATTTATTATAAAAATAAATTAACTTTAACCACTAAAAAGAAAAAATCAGAAGGTAAGAAAATGAAATCAAAAAAAGGCATAATGGTACTTCTATTTATTTTAATATTTTTTTCTGTTTTTATTATATGTGAGGTTTCTTTTGCTGTAGATGCCAACAACACCGTTTCTCAAGACAGTGTTGTTAAAACATCTGTAAGTTTAAATAACTATATAACAAAAAACCATAAACTTCCAACAAAAGTTAGTTGTGATGGAAATAGCTTAACAATCATGGAATACACTTATTTGATGGGTCAAACAATACAATACAAAGTAGAGAATAAAAATGCCACAATAGCTATTAAAAAAGGAGTGAAATATCCAAATTTACCAAGCGGGGATGACATAAACAGTAAAATTTCTAAAAATAGCTATTATTCTTATAGTAAATGGGTTGTTTCATATATAAATAAAAGTAATAAAGTTCCAAATTATATTGTATCCACTAATGGCAAAAAAAACAAACACAAACCTATATCTTCCTATTTGCAAAAATTCTAAATTCTTATTCAACTAAAAAAAAATTGCCTACTTCAATTGCATTAAATATTAAAAAAACAAATAAATTAAATCAATATTCTAATCCATATGTTAAAGAAAATGCTATTTGGCTTTGGAATGATCCTGCTGGTTCAGTTAACTTTAAAAAACTAAAGGCATCAGGCATTGGAAATATATTACTTCTTGAAACTGCTGTTTTTAATCGTGGTGAAAAATGGTTTCTTAATTTTCTAAAAAAATCCCATAAACAGGGCATAAAAGTCCACATTTGGTTCTGTACCTTTCACTATGGTGATACTTGGATAAATCCAATAAACACTAAAACAAAAAATTACAACTATGCATACTTTAACAAACTTATTAAACGAGTTAAAAGATATTCCCAATTAAAAGTTGATGGAATTCATTTTGACTACATCAGATATTCAGGAAAGGCTTCAAAAAATAGAGCAGCATATCAATATGACTATTCAAATGGGGTTAGTGGAGTTAAAGCCATTACATTATTTGCTAAAATGGCTAACTCTGCTGCTAAAAAACACAATAAAAATATAATTCTATCTGCAGCATTAATGCCTGAAATTGATAGGAGTATCAGTTGGTATGGTCAAGATACAGAAGCGTTAGGTAAATATATGGATGTTTTAATTCCAATGGTTTATAAAACTGCCTTTGTAAATAATAACATACGGGTCAAAAATACTGTTAAATGGTATTCATCCCATTCAGGCAATGCAAAAGTCTGGGCAGGTCTTGAAACCTATGGTAAAAATGGAAAATCACTTTCTTCAAAAGAAATGATAAGTAATGCAAAGGCAGCAATTAATGGGGGAGCAACAGGATTAGCACTATTTAGATATGCTCTCTTCAAACAAAGCAAATTATTGTATGCATATTAAAGATAAATATTATGTTTTAAATTATTAGGGTTTGATTTGGATTCTGTTACAATAATAATAGATAATTAATAATATTATAGTCCTGAAAGAAAATTTTTGAATTAATGGTTTGTTGAGTAGTTATTTATTTTAAAAATAAGTTTATATTATATCTAATTTTTAAAATAATCATTTATAATTTTATTATATAAAAAAATATTTATTATAATTATTTAATTTAATTAATAGATGAATATAAGAATTTTTAAAAAAAATTATTACTTCTAAACTTTATTTTCTGGACTATAATTATTAGTTGTACTTTTATTTTCACAACTTATACTCCATGAAAACTATAAAAAAAGATTGTATTAAGCTTCAAATTTTCATGGACTTTCTAACACCATACATTCTAAATTAAAATTAAAAAAAAATCTTTGGTTTTGTTTTATTTCATTTTTAAACTATTTTACTGGTAATAATCCTTTTTCTTTAAAAACTTCTTTTGCTGCCATAATTCCATTCAATGCTGCAGGAAAACCTGCATATGCAGACATTTGCATAATAGCTTCAACAATTTCTGTAGTTGAGTTCCCTACATTAAGTGCAGCATTTATATGGCTTTTTAGTTGGTTTTCAGCAGTTCCAATGGCTGTTAATGCACCAATAGTAATTAGTTCTCTTGTTTTTAAATCTAAACCTTCACGAGAGTATATTTCAGAATATGGGAATTCTACAACAAATCTTCCTAAATCTGGAGCAATATCTTCTAAATTTTCGAATATTTTCTCAATATTTTCTTTATTTGTAATTTTAAGTACATTCATTCCTTTTTCAAATCTATCTTCCATTTTTTAACCTTTTTTATTTAATTTTTATTTATTTTTTATTTATTTTTTGTATTTTTTTGTATTTATCTATTTAATATTTTTTATTATAATTTTTTTAAATAAATATTTTTTTATAATAAATTTTTTTAAATAAACAAATTCAGTTTTTAGGAATACCAAAATTTTATATAGCTCTTTTAATAAAATTATTATTAATAATAGTTTAATAATATTTTCGCATATCATTTTTATATTAATTTTTTTACATTTATTTAATATTTTAATTTCCATGAATTTTTCAATTATTATTTTAAAATATAGGTTTTTAAATGAATAATAAACTTAAGAACATAGAAATAAAAATTGTTGGAATGCATTGTGCAGTATGTGCTTCTAATGTTGAAAAATCACTAAAATCATTAGATGGGGTTTTAAATGCAAGTGTAAATATTTCATCAAACAATGCTGTAGTTGAATACAACGATAAATTAGTATCTTTTGAAAAGATTAACAAAGCTATTGAATCTCTTGGCTTTGATGTAGTTTTCGATGAGGTTCAATTACAGATAGATGGAATGCACTGTGCTGTTTGTGTAGCCAATATTGAAAAAGTATTAAATGGATTAAATGGAGTCAAGAAAGCCATTGTAAATCTTTCACTTCAAAGAGTTCATGTTTTTTACAACAAAAATCTTGTTTCTATAAAAGACATGGGTGAAGCTATTGAATCATTAGGATTTGATTATATTGGTGTTGCTGAAGAAATAGATTTATCTGCAGATGATGAAAGATTTAGAAAAGATTTAAAAGATAAAAGAAATAGGATAATTGTTGGGTTTATATCTTCAGCAGTTTTAATGGCTATAATGTACTTACCTATTGAAAATCTTGTATCAATACCGTTTTCACATCATATGTCCATGGATATTCATATAATAGGAATTTTATCATTATTAATATCTATTGGTCCATTTATTTATGTTTCAAAACCAATTTTAGATGGGGGATATAAGTCAATTTCTCATAAAATATTAGATATGGATGTTATGTATTCAATGGGAATTCTTGTAGCCTTTATTTCAAGCACTTTAGGGACTTTTAACATAGTTTTAGATTCTCATTTTATGTTTTATGAAACAGCTATTATGTTGGCTTCATTTTTATCCTTAGGCAGATATTTAGAATCAAGAGCAAAAAATCAAACTTTAAATTCAATAAAACAATTAATTGGTCTTCAACCAAAAACTGCTACATTATTAATTGAAAATAAAGAAGAGGAATTAGATTTAAGCAAGGAATTTGATGGAAAAAATAATGAAATTGATAGTTTTAATGAAAAATATTTTGAAAAAACAATTTTTATTGAAGAAATAGCTATTGGAGACATTTTATTAGTCAAACCTGGTGAAAAAATTCCTGCTGATGGAATTGTTATTAATGGGGATAGTTATGTTGATGAATCAATGATTAGTGGAGAACCTATACCTAAACATAAAAATAAAGAAAAAAATAAAGTTTTTTCAGGAACAATAAATCAAAATGGGATTTTATATATTAAATCAATTAAAGTAGGTAGGGAAACTCTCCTATCTCAAATAATTGATTTAGTTTCTAAAGCTCAAGGTTCTAAGCCTCCTGTTCAGTCATTGGCAGATAAAGTAGTCAAATTTTTTATTCCAACAGTCTTTATAATAGCTATTTTATCAGGTTTATTTTGGTATCTTTTTAATGGAGATAAATTGTTTGCTTTGTCAACAGTTATTTCTGTACTAGTAATTGCATGTCCATGTGCTTTAGGTTTAGCCACTCCAACAGCGGTTACTGTAGGTGTTGGAAGAGCTGCAGAATATGGAGTTTTAATTAAAAATGGTGAAGTTTTAGAAAATGCTGGAAAGACAAAAATAGCCATTTTTGATAAAACAGGAACAATAACTGAAGGCAAACCTGAAATATCTGACATTTATCCCGTAGATGATAATCTAAAATTTTATTATCCTATTTTTATTAAAAATCAAAGAATCATGGAAAATTCAAATTTAGATTCTAGCTTAAATTCTAGCTTAGATTCTAGTTTAGGTTCTAGTTTAGATTCTAATTTAAATTCAAATGATTTAAATGATTTTTTATTAATGATAACAGGATCTTTAGAATCTAAATCTAATCATCCCATTGCTAAAACAATAGTCAAAGAATGTCAAAATTTAAAAATAAATTTATTTGATTTAGATTCATTTGAAAATATTAGTGGAAAAGGATTAAAAGCTATTTATAAAAACAAACAAATTATTGTTGGAAATAAAAAAATTTTAGATGATGAAAATATCAAAATCAGTGATGATTTACTTGAAAGATATCTCAAGTTATCCAATGAAGGTAAAACAACTATTTTAATAGCTATTGAAAATGATGTACTTGGTATAATTGCTTTAATGGATAAAATTAAAGACAATGCAAAATACACTATGGATTCTTTAAAATCCTTAGATATAGAACCTATGATGATTACAGGAGATAATAATAAAACAGCTATTGAAGTAGGAAAAAAAGTGGGTATAGAAAATATTATTTCTGAAGTTCTCCCTAATGAGAAGTTAGATCATTTAATAAACATAAAAACTAAATTTAGTAATTCAATTAAAAAGGATAATGGTAATAATATAATCATTACATTTGTTGGAGATGGTATAAATGATGCTCCAGCTATTTCTGGTGCTGATGTTGGAATAGCTCTTGGAAGTGGTAGTGATATTGCTATGGATAGTGGAGACATTGTTTTAACTGATGATAACCTTGAAAATGTTGTGGTAGCTATTGAATTTTCTAAGAAAGTAATTAGAAGAATTAAAGAAAATATTTTTTGGGCATTTGCATATAATATGATATTAATTCCAATTGCTTGTGGAATTCTTTATCCTATTTTTGGAATAGTTTTTAGACCAGAATATGGTGCTTTAGCAATGGCTTTAAGTTCTGTTACAGTTATTTCTCTTTCTTTACTTCTTAAAAATTTCAAACCAAAAATAAAAAAAGATGAAAATAAAACATATTAAGATGTTTTAAAAATTTCATTATTTCCTTTTTAGAATTCTAGTTTTTATAATTTTAATTTTTAAATTCTCATCTTTCTAATTTAAATAATGGTTTATAGTAAATTTTCAATAATATTATTAGAATTTAATTAAAATTAAATATAAAATTAAATATTATTAAACTATTAAATATTATTAAAATTAATATATACATATATCCATGTATATATACATTTAAATATATTATTAATACTACAATAAAGTAAAATAAAAAACTTATTTAATAAAATAAGATAAAAAACAAGTGATTTTGAGGATAATATGAAATCATATGTAATTTTAAATGCTGCAATGACTTTAGATGGAAAAATAGCTACTAAAACTGGAAATAGTGAAATTTCTGGAGAAAAAGATTTAATTCGAGTCCATGAATTAAGAAAAGAAGTTGATGGAATTATGGTAGGAATTAATACTGTAATGGTTGATAATCCTAAATTGACGGCTCATAAAGTATCGAATAATATTGAAGACAATCCTGTAAGAATTATTGTTGATAGTAATGTTCGTACCCCTTTAAATTCTAATGTTTTAAATGATAAAGCTAAAACAATAATAGCTATTTCAAACAATGCATTATCCAGTGGTAACAACAACGAAAAAATTGAAAAACTTAAAAAACATGCAGATGTTTTTTCTGCTGGTGATTATCCTGTTGATTTAATTAAGTTGTTAGATTATCTTTATGAAAACGGAATTAAAACTTTAATGCTAGAAGGAGGATCAACTTTAATATGGGCTATGTTTAAACATCATTTGATTGATGAAATTCGATTATGTGTTGCTCCTTTAATTGTTGGTGGGTTTGATGCAAAAACTTTAGTTGATGGTGAAGGTTTCAAAACAATGGCTGAAGGAATATCCCTTAAATTAAAAAATTCATACTCTTTAGATAACGATTTAATTTTAGAATATGACTGTTTATATTAAAATACTATAATTTTTATTAAAAAGGCTGTGGAATGATTATTTTTTGTAAAAACAGATATTTAATTAAAATATGTTAAAATATGTATAAAGTATTAATACATGTTTTTATAAAAAATAAATATTTAAAAATAAGTATAATTAGCAAATAACTCCTATTAACTAATTAAATTTAAATTAAAATATTTTAAAAAATAATAAAAAATAAACATTAAAAAATAATTATTTTTGCTAAATAGATATAATAT
>NZ_LWMV01000232.1 GCF_001639295.1 Methanobrevibacter curvatus
ATATTATATTATATTATATTTTTTATATCAAAAATATTATTTTTATATAAATAAATTTAAATTTTAATATAAAAATATTGTTGTAAAATTATTAAAATTTTAAGTAGAAATAAATGCGAATTACTATAATATAAGTGTTAAAAATTTATCTAATAAAATAAAAAATGTTAAAATTATTTTTAATAGATGTTTAATGTTTTAATTTAAATAAAAAAAGAATTTTTAAATGTCTTGCCATCTAAGAGAGTATTTTTGGATTTTATCAAATATTGTTGTTATAATTATTACCAGAATAGAAATTACAATCATACCAGCTATTATTGCACCATATTCACCAAATTGAGCATTATGTTGAAGATACCATCCTATTCCTGCATTTGAGCCTATTACTTCAGCCATTAATAATGTTATAAATGAAATTATAAGTGCAATAAATGCTCCTGAGAAAATGTGAGGTAATGCTCCAGGAAGAAGAATTTTTCTAATCATTGTATAATCGTCAAGCCCTAAAATTTTTGCTGAATCAAGTGTATTTTTATCAATATTTAAAACCCCAGTAATTACCCCTAAAAGAAGTGGCCAAAATGCACCTATAAAAATTACAAAAATGCTAGATAAAAATAGACTTGGAAGAAGAATAATTGCATAAGGAATATAAACCATAGGAGGAATAGGTGAGAGTCCTTTTGAGAGAGGATATGCAAAATCATATAATCGTTTTTTATAAGACAATAAAAGACCTAATGGAATAGCTATTATAAAAGCAAGTATATAACCTATTCCTAAAACAACAAGAGAACTTAAAACACCATATCCAATTTCAAAATAATCTTTAATGTAAAATAAAAAAACTTTACTTGGTGGTGGTAGAATTATTGTATCAATTAATGAGAATTTAGTTATCATATCCCAAATTAAAAATAGAATAGCTATTATCAAAAACATGTCAATAATTTTTTGAGGAGTTTTACTAAAATATGTCCAAATAAGAAATAAAATTGTCAATACTATTAAAATACCACCATATATTTCATTTCCTATTGAAATATTAGTTAATGGAGAATAAAATATTGATAAAACAGCCAATGATAGAAAAATAAGTAGTATTGCAATTATTTCTATTAAGATTGAAATATTAAGTGATTTAATCTTCATTTAATCCCCCAGACAAACTAATTTCTTCCTGTTTACTCAAATAGCTTTTTTTCTCTTCTTCTTGTTTACTTAAATGATTTTTCATTTCTTCATCTAAAAGTGAAAATATGTGATTTTTTATATAGATACCATCAATATTTTCATTTAAATATAGTCTATTTCTTCTTCCATTTTTATCTCGTTTAAATGGAATATCTATTATTTCTTTTATTCTTCCAGGAGATGGTGTCATTACAACTATTCTATCTGAAAGTAAAATAGCTTCCTCAATATCATGACTAATATAGACTGTTGTCTGTTTTTTTTTATTCCATAGCTCTAACAAAAAATCTTGCATATATATTCTGTTTAAAGCATCTAAAGCTCCAAATGGCTCATCCATAAGAAATACTTTGGAATTTAATGCAAACATCCGTGAAATAGCTAACCTTTGTTTCATTCCACCAGATAAATCTTTTGGGAATTTATCTCTAAATTTTAATAAACCAACAAGATTTAAATGATTTATTACACTTTTATCAATTTCTTCTTTTGATAATTTTCTCATTTTTCCTTTTTTGTTTATTTTATTGTTATTTTCTATAGCAAAATATAAATTTTCATAGACGCTCATCCAAGAAAATAAAGAGTAATCTTGAAACACAACTCCAGTTTCTGGTGATGGAGAATCAATTGTCTTATTATTTATTAAAACTTCCCCATCACTCGGTTTTTCAAGACCTGTTAATATACGCACTAAAGTTGTTTTTCCACAACCACTTGGACCAATAATTGAAACAAATTCTCCATTTTTTATTTCTAAATCAAAATTGGCTATAGCTTCAAAAGATGAAGTTTTAGTTTCATATTTTTTTGAGATGTTTTTGATTTTTATTTCTGCCATGCTAACACTAAAATAACATTTAATTTTAAATAATTTAATTAAAAGATATTTAAACTTAAAACACCTAATTAAAAGAGATTTAAGTCTAAATTACCTAATTTAAAAAGATTTAAACTTAAATTATTTAATTTAAAAAGATTTAAACTTAAATAATTTAATTAAAAAATATTTAATAAATTTTTTATTTGCTTAAATATTAGGAAGTTTGTGGATTCTGGTTTTCAAATAATCCTTTTAAAAACAAATAGTTTTGATTATTTGGTTCTTCTTTTAAAATTTCATCTAAAGCAGTTTTGTATATAATTAAGTTGAAATGATCAGCTACATTTACATTTCCATCAACATAGCCAATTTCTTCTAAAACATCATAGAATTTTATTGTTCCTTTTTCATTAGGATCTGTGTTAAGAACTAAGTGATCGTTGTAGGTAGATATTTCAAGTTCATCCCCTTCAATTGGAACATATTTTTTCACAATATCTAATGTTTCATTGTGGTTTGTTTTATAGAAATCATAGGCTTTAATAAGGGCTTTAGTATAATTTATCCATTGTCTTTCTGTTTGATTGTTTACATCTTTTGCATTAATAGCTATTCTACAATCTGGAAGACTAGGCATTAATTCGTCTGTAAAATTGACAATACTTAATCCTTCTTTTTCAGCAGAGTATTGGAAAGCAGGATATACCAATCCAACATCAACTTTTCCTGATTTAATTCCATTTACCACATCTGGAGCAGTTTTAAATTCAACAATTTCTAAATCATTCTTGTCTATATTTGCATTTTCTTTTAAATAACCCAATATAATAATTTCTGCTGGAATTCCACTAACGGTTCCTATTTTATATTTTTTATAGTTTTCAGGGTTTGACCTTAAATTTTCACTTATAGATTCATTTTTAGCTATTATTGCATGGTCTCCATTATCTACTCCCCCTATAAATGTATAATTTCTTCCATTGTCCATTTGAATTAATGGTTCTCCAATTCCAGCAACTGCTACATCGATTTTATCTGATGCCAAAGCATTTAACTCATCATTTGCAGTTGTAAACTCTAAAACATTTACATCTAATCCCTCATCAGCAAAATACCCTTTTTCTTTTGCAATAAATATTAATGCATGTCCTGCAGACATTGTAATATATCCTGCATCAATGTGTATACTATTTTGACTTTGAGTAAGATTTTGAGTCTGAGTAACAAAATATACTCCACCTATCACTGCTACAATTGCTATTATTGCTATTATCCCAATTAATATCTTTTTATTAACCATTTATATCACTTATTTCTAGTTTTTAATTTTAATTTTAGTTTTAAGTTTAAAGCTAATTACAACTTTTAATTTTAGTTTCAAGTTTAAAGCTAACCATACTTTTAAATTTTAATCTTAATTTTAACTTTAAATTTAAAGCATAATTTTAATTTTATTATAAGATGATTATTTTTCAATTATATTTAAATTTTATAAAGTTAATTTAAAAAAATTTTAAGTTTAATTGAATATTGATTAATTTAATTTTATCATATATAAATGTATTGGAGCAAATTTAAATATTAATTTGCAAAATTGAAGATATATTTTAAGTTATTTTAAAATTCAAGACATTTTGATATATATCAAGGAGATTTGAATAATAAGTTTAATAATATTAAAAAAAATTTTATGGAAAAAATAAAAACATTAAGATAGAAAAAAAAATTAATATTAAATAAAAATATTAAATAAAAATATTAAATAATAATATTAAATAACAATATAAGATAACAACTTAAATAATAACTTAAACAATAACTTAAATATTAAAAAACAACTTACTAAAATTAATTTTAATCCATTAAAAAATAGAAATAAATAAATCATTTAAAAAACAACATAAAACCATTATGTCAACAAAAGTTAATTCTCCAGATGATCTTCCATTAAATCCTGGGATTTACATAATGAAAGATAAATTTGATAAAATAATTTATATTGGAAAATCAAAATCTTTGAAAAAGCGTGTAAAATCATATTTTAAAGAAAAACATGACAGTGTTAAAACACAGGTTTTAATGAACCGTTTTAACTCATTAGAATACATTATAACTGATTCTGAAAAAGAAGCACTTATTCTTGAATCAAATTTAATAAAAAAATATAGACCTAAGTACAACATACAATTAAAGGACGATAAAAGATACCCTTATGTAAAATTAACAAATGAAAAGTTTCCACGCCTAATTATAACAAGAAACATAACAAAAGGTGGTGTTTACTATGGTCCATTTACAGATGTTGGATCAGTACGTGCAACTGTTAAGTTTCTAAAATCACTATTTAAAATAAGAACCTGTAATAATATGGATGGACCCTGCTTAAATAATCAAATAGATCTTTGTTATGGACCATGCAATGGACAAATAAGTCAAAATGAGTACAAAAAAATTATCAAGAAAATTGATCTTTTCTTTGATGGAAAATACTCCAAAATAATTGAAAACTTAGAAAAAGAAATGGAAAAAGCAGCATTAAATCAAAAATATGAGAAAGCAGGAGTTTTAAGAGACCAAATAGACTCTATTAAATCTGTAATGGATAAGCAATTTGTTGATTTTATTGGAGATTTAGATCAAGACATAATTGCCAGTACACAAAACAAAGACAATACAATAGTAATTGTTTTTTCTATTAGACATGGGAAAATAATAGGAAAAGATGATTTTTTAATGACTGGAGGAGAAAACAAAGCTAAAAATGAAATTATTTCTGCTTTTATCCAACAATATTACAGTAATTATAGACATGTTCCTAAAGAAATCATTGTAGAAGAAAAAATAGCTGATGAAGATTTAATATTAGATTGGTTATCCGACTTAAGAAAAAAAGAGTTTGATAAACTTAATTCTGAAAAAAAGGACGAAATTGGTAAAACTAATAAAAATAATAAAATTGATAAAATTGATAAAACTGATTCTAAAAACATGGATAAAAACAATAGGAAAAAAGAAGAATTTAATAATGAAGCCATTGATTATAAAGCCAAAATTGTTCTTGGAGAAAATGGTAGAGAGCTTAGGTTAATTAGAATGGCTATTAAAAATGCTGAAATTATCAAAAATCAAAAAAGAAAAATGCAAAATGCAATGATTGAAATTAAAAAACATTTAAAACTTAAAAAGCTTCCACGAGTAATTGAAGGTTATGATGTTTCAAACATATCTGGAAAAATGGCTGTTGGTTCAAAAGTCTCATTTTTAGATTCAAAACCTAATAAAAGCCAATATAGAATATTTAAATTAAAAACACCTGGACCAGATGATTATGGAATGATGAGAGAACTTCTATCCCGTAGATTTAAATCATTATCTAATCATTTACAAGAAGATGAAGACTATCCTAAACCAGATTTAATATTAATTGATGGTGGAAAAGGACAATTAAAAATTGCTACTGAAGTATTAAATAAATATAATTTTAGAGATATTCCTGTTATTGGGATTGCTAAAGAATTTGAAGAAATATTTTTACCAAATGTTCCATTTCCAATTATTATTCCTAAGAACAATGAAGGATTGTATTTACTTCAAAGAGTTCGTGATGAATCCCATAGATTTGGTATTTCACATCATAGAAAATTAAGAGAAAAAGCCATTGAAGAGTCTGATTTAGATAATATAAAAGGTGTAGGAAAAATAAGGAAAATTAATTTACTAAAAGAATTTAAAACAATTGAAAACATCAAAAATGCAGATATAAATGAAATAGCTAAAGTTAAAGGAATGAATAAAAAAATAGCAACCAATATCTACGACTATTTTCATAACAAATAATTTATGGATTAAATTACGAGAATTTAAGCATTTTAAAATATTTTAAATCCCAGGAATTTTAATAAATATTCCATGATCTTAAAATTTTTATTGGAACTTTGTTAAAGTTTTTTTCATGACAAAATCCCAATTAAATTTAAATGTTAAAATATTTAATTTTTTTAAATGTATTGTATATGTTATCAAAGTTTTGTAAAATAAGGCAGTAAATTTTAATGTTTAAAAATATCACCTAAAAACTCTTTAAATTCAATTAAAAGTATTTTTATCATTTTTTATAATAATTAAAAAATAATTATAATTTGCATTTTTTGATAACATAATATATTTACATTTTCATTGTGTATTTTTCAATGTTCTAAAATTAAATTTGTATTTTTTTTTAATTATTTTTTTATTAGTATTTTCTACAAAAATTTTTATTATCTTTGTTTTTGATTAAAAAATAATTTTTTCAATAATTAAGCAACCAACCCTCGTATAACCGTTAAAATTATTGAAAGAGCAATGGCTAAGATAAACATTATTTTTAAGCCTTTAAATGTTCTCAGGTCAAATGGAACAATTTTATTTATTAAATCTGGAGATAAAATAATCATTTGAGAAATTAATCCAGATATTACAACAATTAATCCACTTGTTGAAGGAATATGAGAGAAATTTAACATTGAAAATCCCCATACAGTTGAAGAGCCTCCAACCATTAATGCCATTAAAAAATACCATATTGGATTATATCCAGTACATTTTTCAAGCATATTTTGAGGATTTTTCTCAGCAACAATAGTATTTTCATGAAAAGTATTTTTACGAACTATTGTAACAATTAAAGGAAAAACAAATATGAAAAAAAACCCTATAAATACAGGGAAGTTTTTAGAAACATACACCAAAGGATAAAGCATACATATCCATATTATTAAAACAACTATTAGTCCTATAATACTTAATCCTAAATATGTATAACAATTCATGTTTTTACATTTTTGTCTTTTAATTTTAATATTAAATAAAGATTCTAATTTAAATAATAAATTATCTTCAACATAATAAACAATTAAGCCTAATATTCCACCAATAAGTAAAAATAAAACAAAAAAAGGTCCCATAAACTCACCAACTCTATTGAGGTACTCCCAATGTATTTAATATGTTGTTATACCAAGTACTTGCATAATAATTTATGACATTATCATTAATTGCATTTCGAACAACAGATTTAGTATCTTCACCTATCACAGCCCGTGTAATATATTTAGAACCTTGTTCTAATGGACCCTTTAACCAACTACCTGTTCCTGTGTGAACAATCCAAGGCATTTTAGTAACAATTTTAGCACTTTTGACAGCGGTACCCCCAGGAATAACAGATATTCCAATAGACAATAATGCATCTCCCCATTTACGAAGATTGTACCAATCAGTGGTTACTCCTGAAGCATCTAATATTAATCCTACCCCAATAACAACAGCTATAACAGATAAAGTTACAGGACCTCCAGCAATAATTGCTGCAACACCTAAACCTACTAAAATGCCTCCAGCATTATCTTCTAAAAATCTAAAAAGGTTTTCAAGATTTACATCCAAGTTATTAGTAAGACCATTATGATAACAATAATTATTTAAGTTTGCAGAAGTAGCACCTTTATATTCAAAGGATTCATCTTGTAATATTGATTTTATCAAGCCAGTGTTAAAATCTATAACTAAACTTAGTCGAGTGGAATTTTCTAGCATAATTATTATGCTATTTGTATTCACATCATATGTAATTGTAAATGCTTGATTGTTATTAATAGCATTAACAAGAAGTTCAATACTAGAATTTACTTTAATCCCAGAAAATCCCATTGACATCCTTTCAGCTTCAGAAACCATCAATGAATTCAATGTATTAAACATTAAAATGTTTTTTTCACCACCACTTATTTTCCACCCCATGTTAACATCAGGAATGTGTACATATACTTTTCCAAGATTATTGATTCCTGCCATTCCTACTGTTGTTTGATTCCTAAATCCACTTACATTTAACCTACTCATTAATTCAGTAGCTGTAGAATCACTTATCAATATTGTTGATAATGCAGTTAAAAATGTCCCATAAGCTGCTTTCATGCCCCCAACAGGATAACTGGTATTTTGTTTCACCCAATATTTGACCATGTCATTAGTTATTTTATTTTTAACTATTGCAAAACTTTGAACAATCTCAAAACCATTAGAACTACTATAATATGGACTTGTACCATAGCTAATTCTTTCTTTTTTATTTATTGTATTATTATTTATCTTTAACAAAGTAGTTATATTCTCCTGAGAAGCACCATAAACTACTCTTGTACCATAACTATTCACACCTAATTTTTCTTTAGTATCAGTATATCTTAAAATATTATAATAATTTGGTGTGAAAGACTGATAACTACAAGTTAGCCAATTAGAAATGCCATAAGTACGATACAATTGTTGCCTTAAACCATATTCATCAAAACCTGGAAGAGCATTGCTTAAGAAAATTGTTGATTTATTTACTCCATTTGAAATAAAATCAATTCTCTCATAATCTAAAATAGCTTTGTTATAAATTACACTGAACTGATTAACATCCCATTTAACATTATCATAGTATGTAAATGTCATTACATCATTAACAGCTTTAATCAAAATACCTGGTGAATTTGTAGGTAAATTGTTTGGAGAATTAAGTTTAATTCTAGTTCCATTAAAAAATACAAAATAAGAATCACCCTTATTAATATACATATTTCCAGAGGGGTCAATACTTCCAGAAGCAACATCATTAAATGGAGTGTATAAAAAATGATAAACATTATTTGACAGGGTGTCTGATTTATATGAAAAAATTAAGAGTTTAATAAATTGTTCAAGATGTTTTGAGACAATTATATTATGATTTTCTAAAAGTACAGATGAAATTAGTTTTAATTTTTAAAAAAGCTTAATAAAATCATTATATTTTAATTTAAACTATTTTCCATAAAGTCAATTTTTTAGTGATAATAAGTATTGTGGATTTTTTTCATTGTTAAAATTAAAAGATTAACTTTTAGAATATTGTTTTTAAAGACCAAATAAATTGTACTTTTATAAAATACTAATGTAATATACTCTAAACATACTAAACAACATACTAAACCTCTTCAATTTTTTTCAATTATCAGACACCCTGTTACTATAATTAGTATTTATTAAAATTATAATGGTATTCTATTAAAATTTATTAAAATTTATTAAAGCATTTAAATTTAATTAAACAAGATTATAAACCATAAAAAAAGATAATGATTATTATGAAAGAATTACCTTTGGATATTGGAACATTTCCTAATTTAATTGAAAATGGTTACATATATGTAGATAAAACAAAATATATTCATGAAATGTATAAACCTGGAAAAAAGTTTTTCCTATCACGCCCTAGAAGATTTGGTAAATCTTTACTTCTTAGTACCTTAGAAGAATTATTTAAAGGAAATAAAAAACTCTTTGAAGGATTATATATTCAGGATAAATGGGACTGGGAAAAAAACTATCCAATAATTAAGCTCGATCTAGGAAAAAGGAGCTATGATACTAGTGACGAACTAAAATTATCCCTTAATAACTTTGTTAAAGAAACAGCAGCAGAAAACAAAATAGAAATATCTGGAGACTTGTTAAAAGATAACTTTGCTAAATTAATACGAGACATATATAATAAAACTGGTAAAAAACTTGTTATTCTTATTGATGAATATGATAAACCAATTATAGATAATATAAATGACTATAATATAGCTGATGGAAACTGTAAAGTATTAAATAATTTTTATGGTGTTTTAAAGTCTAGTGAGGAATTTATTCAATTTATTTTTTTAACAGGGGTTACTAAATCCTCTAAAACATCTATATTCTCGGGTCTTAACAATATAACTGATATTACTCTTGCTTATCCTTGTATTTGTGGCTACACTCAAGAAGAATTAGAATACTATTTTAAAGAATATATAAATAAATTTAGTGAGGATAATGATATTTCTAACTCTAGTTTACTATCTTTAATTAAAGAATGGTATAATGGCTATTCTTGGGATGGTGAAAATAGAGTATATAATCCTTATTCTATATTGTCACTATTTTTCAAGGGTCAGTTTAACAATTATTGGTTTGAAAGTGGAACACCTTCTTTTTTAATAGATTTTATCAGTAATAATTCTAATAATAATAACAATAATTTAAATGTTTTATTTAATCCAAATAAGACTATTCATGGTGAATTTCCTAATTTTCAATTAAAAAATCTAGATTTCACTACATTATTGCTACAAACGGGCTATTTAACTATTAAAGATGTAGATATTGTTGTAGGTGAGCTTCCATCTTACACTCTTGATATTCCAAATAAAGAAGTTAATGATTCTTTGTTTACTTCAATAATCACAGAATATACTAATGAAAATACTGGGGATGTTGTTTTTTTAGCTCGTAAAATTCTAGATGAAATTATTAAAATAGATAACAATGGCTTACAAAATTCATTTGATAGTCTAATTAGCAGTATTCCATCTCTATTATGTGGTAATATTAAAAAAAATGGTTTAATTGAGTCTTTCTATCATGGTATGCTATTTTCATGGTTTAAATTAATGGGATTTTTTATTCAGGGTGAAATTTTAACTTCCACAGGTAGACTTGATGCAGTTTTTAAAAAAGAAGACCTTGTAGTTCTTGTTGAAGTCAAATATAGCTTAACTGAGTCTTTAGATAAGATGGTTGATAAAGCAATCTCACAAATTATGGATAAAAAATACTACTTACCATACACAGATTACAATGTTATAATCCTTGGTGTTGCATTTGGAGACCGTGAAGTTAAATCCCATGTGGAACCATTAAATATTTTATCTTAATTAAGCAGAAAACAATACATAAAATATAAAAAAAATAATAGAGTCGATTTATTTTGGTTGAAACAGTAAAAACTACTTTAAATTTAAATAAAGGCAATGAAGAATATAAAAATAATAGCTTTAAATAAAGAAACAGCACAAACAAAATATCTACTAAAATATATTAGAAAATAAAGAATGAATGGTGTATAATAGTTATTTATAGTTAAAAAACTTAATAATGAAATTAAAGAACAAACAAAAGATATAAAAATAGATGTATAATTATTAATAAAATATTATGAGATATTTAAAAAAAGAAAGCACAAAAGATGTTTTTTTGATTTTGATTTTGGTTTTTTGGAAAAATATTAATAGAAGATAGAACAAATATAAATATAGAATAAACAAATTATAGATATTATAATAAAGATATTTAAAACTAAGATTAGAAATAGCTTTTAATTATATTAATTCTTTTAAAAATTATTAAATAATTTATTAAATAATTTATTATTAAAATATTTAAATATGAGGTTAAATAATGGAATTATTAGAAAAATTAGTTAATGCTTCAGGAATCAGTGGATTTGAAGGAGAAATTGCTGAAATCTTAAAAAAAGAACTTAGTAATCATGTGGATGATATTGAAGAAGATATCATGGGAAATTTAATAGCTATTAAAAAACCTAAAAAAGCAGATAATGGCTTAAAAGTAATGTTAGCATCACATATGGATGAAATAGGGCTTATTGTAAGACACATTGATAAAGATGGCTATATTTTATTTTCTAAAATTGGTGGCATTAATGATCAAATGTTAATGAATCAAATGGTTACAGTAAACACAAAAGATGGTGAAATTTCTGGAGTTATTGGAGCAAAACCACCTCACAGAATGAAAGAAGCAGAAAGAAAAAAAATCATTGATCATGAAAACATGTTTATTGATATTGGAGCTGTTGATAAAGAAGATGCAGAGAAAATGATTGAAATTGGAGACCCTATAAGCTTTAAACCTAACTTTGAAAAGTTTCCTAATGATTTAATCATGGGAAAAGCATTGGACAATAGAATTGGCTGTTATGTAATGGCTGAAGTCTTAAAAAAAGTTGATTCAAAAGCTACAGTTTATGGTGTTGGCACAGTTCAAGAAGAAGTTGGTTTAAAAGGAGCAAAAACATCAGCATTTAAAATAAATCCTGATTTTGCATTGGCTTTAGATGTTACAATTGCTGGAGATCACCCTGGAATCAAAGAAGATGAAGCACCAGCTAAAATAGCTAAAGGTCCAGCTATTATTTTAGTGGATGCAAGTGGTCGTGGTTTAATCACTCCTCAAAAGGTTAAAAAACTTTTAATTAATGGAGCAAAAAAAGCTGGAGTCAACTATCAGTTAGAAGTTGGTGAAGGTGGAACTACTGATGGAACAGCTATTCATTTGACTAGAGCAGGTATTCCTACTGGTGTTGTATCTGTTCCTACAAGATATATTCATACTACAGTTAGTGTTGCCAATTTTAATGATATAAAAGAAACTATTGATTTATTGGTCGCCACAATAAATGATATTTAATTTAACTAATTTTTTAGTGTTTTTTTGATTTTATAGATTATATTTTATTATTTTATATTTTTTCATTTTTTTTTTATTTTATATTTTATATTTTTTTATTTTTTAAGAGGCTGTGCAATGATTATTTTTTTGTAAAAACAGATATTTAATTAAAATGTTTAAAACATTGTAAAAGATTAATATATGTTTTTATAAAAAATAAATATTTAAAAATAATTATAATTATTAAAAAACTTTTATTTAAATCGGTTTTCTTTATTTTTGAGAAAACTTATTTGATCAAACTTTTTTTAAAAGTTTGTTTTAAAGGTTCTCCTAATTAGCAAATAACTTATATTAACTAGTTAAATTTAAATTAAAATATTTTAAATAATAACAAAAATTAAAATATTTTAAAGAATAACAAAAAAAATAATTATTTTTAGCAAATAGATATTATTATATTTTTTAAGAATTTAATGAAGGATTCATATGCATGATACTAAAATAGCTATTCCAATTTTTAAAGAAAAAAAAGAAGATATTCTACAAACTGCAGAAGAATACATAGATAAAGGTGTGGATATTCTTGAGTTAAGGGTAGATGCAATTTTAAATCCTCAACCTAACGAAATAAAATATATAATATCTGAAATTAACTTTCCTACAATAGCTACCAATAGAATAAAAAGTGAAGGTGGTTATTTTAATGGAACTGAAGAAGAAAGAATAGCTATTTTAAGAGAATGTAGCGATGTAGCAGAATATGTCGATGTTGAACTTAAAACTGATGAAAAATTAATAGATTCAATAGTTGAAACTGGTTGTAAAACTATTATTTCTTTCCATGACTTTTTAAAGACTCCTCCTGTTGATGATATGCTAAATATTGTTAAAAAAGAATCTGAAATAGGAGATATTGCAAAAATAGCTGTTATGCCTCAAAAATTAGAAGATACAATCAATGTTTTAGCTATTTTATCACGATGTGACAACACAATAGCTATTTCTATGGGAGACATGGGTAGCTATACTCGAGTTATTGCCTCTAAGTTTAATTCTCCTATTACTTTTGCTGCAAGTGATGATGTTACTGCACCAGGTCAAATAGACTTTGAAACCATGAAACAGCTATTGAATTTGGATTTTATTGACTGTGATGAATTATTAGATTGAAAAAACATAAACAATGCGATTATATTTAATATCATACAATTGTATTTAAATTATCCTTACATTATTTGTCATGAAAATTTTAGTAAAATAAAGGAGATATTATGAGCTCAAGAGATAAGTATTTAGCTATTGGATTAATTGTACTTATATTCTTAGGTATAGGTGTTTTTTTATTATCTGATGATAGTTATGTTTCTATTTATGTTAATGGAACGGATACTCTAGTTAAGTCTTTTTCCATAAATGTCTTTAATAATAATTCAGCTATGAATCAAGAAATTTTTCAATTCATAAAAGTTGATGTAAATGATGTTAATTCTAATGTTGACACGATTAGATCAAATATAACAGAAATTGCTCATAGTTATGGATATAAGGATGTGACGGTTAAAATTGAATCTCAATTTGGTGAAAATCAATTACCAATGATGACTTCTGTAGTTGGAAGGTCGATGCTTCCAAAGATTCATGATGGGGAGAAAATAATTGTGTTAAAAACAAAAGATATTAATGTTGGAGATGTTGTTGTTGCCAAAGATGATGAATTTGGTCTTTTAATAAAAAGAGTTGGAGAGATTAAAGGAAATAATGTTTTTTTAATATCTGATAATGTTAAAGAAACTCGAATGGAAAATGGGGTTTTAACTACTTTTGTTGGTGTTAGAAAATGGACACATTTATCTAATATTGTTGGAATAGCTAAAATATACAATGTTCAGATTAATTAACTTTTTTTTAGGTTAACCAAAATATTTATATAATTAGAGATACAATGTATTTATAATAAATCATTTGATATTTATCATAGATATTTATTAATTTTTTTATAAAATCTTTTTAATTAATTAATTACATTTGATATTTTTAATTAATATACATTTGATTTTTTAATTAATATACATTTGATTTTTTAATTAATTAATACATTTAAATCAAATTAATATATTTCTATATTATATTAATATGTTTTAATAAAATCTAATATAGTTTAATAAAATCTAATATATTTTGTATTTAATTAATATATTTCAATCAGATAAGTGTTATTAGTAATAGTATCATTTCTTAGTGATTTTTATGTCTAAAGAGTTAAGTGAAAATATAGAGGAATATTTAGAAGTTTTATACAAATATGGGGACATTGACACCTATGTATCTACAACTAAAATTTCTAAATCATTGAAAATAGCTCCAGGTAGTGTAACACAGATGCTAAAAAAACTTGAAAAAGAAGGTTATATTCACTATGCACCGTATAAAGGAGCAATGTTATCTAACGATGGATTTAAAATAGCTAAAAAAATCACTCGCAAACATAGAATTCTTGAAAGATTTTTAAGAGATGTTTTAAATATTAAAGATGAAAATATACATCAACAAGCTTGTGACATGGAACACTCACTTTCTGATGAAGCAGAAAGGGCAATGTGCCATATCTTAGAACAACCTACCATATGTCCAGATGAAAAAATAATTCCTGTTTGTGACTTTGATTTTAAAACTTGCCAAGAATGTATTACCAATGAATCATCAGATATAAATGAAATTGGAATGAGAACTAACAATCTAATATCTTTAGGTCAACTTCATTTAAATGAAACAGCTGAAGTATCATTCATACGTGGAAATGATGACATATTAAAGGGTTTAATTTCAAAAGGGATAGCTATTGGAACGAAAATTATGCTTTCAGAATCAATTGATGAAAATGATTTAAATGTTGAAGTAAATGATTCAAAAATCAAGTTACCAAAAAACTTGTCAAATAACATTTTTGTAAATGTTTTAAATTAATTGGGGGTAATAAAATAAAAGAATTAACTTTAATTTCATGGAATGTCAATGGCATACGTGCAATTTCAAAAAAAGGTTTTTTAGATTGGATGAAAGGAAACCCAGCAAACATTGTTTCAATTCAAGAAACAAAAGCCCACAAAAAAGATTTAAATGATGAAATCATAAATATTCCAAACTATAAAAGCTATTTTTCATCTGCAGAACGTAAAGGATATAGTGGAGTTGCAACTTATAGTGATGTAGAACCAATTTCTGTTTCTAAAGGTTTTCATATTGAAAAATTTGATAGTGAAGGTAGGGTTCTGCAATTGGACTATGAAAATTTCTCACTTTTAAATATTTATTATCCTAACGGTGGTATGAATGATGAAAGATTGAGATTTAAGTTAGAATTTTATGATGCTTTTTTACAATATGCTAACCTTTTAAAAGATCAAGGTAAAAATATTATTATCTGTGGAGATTTTAACACTGCCCATAAAGAAATTGATTTAGCCCGTCCTAAACAAAATGAAGATATCTCTGGCTTTTTACCGATTGAACGTGAATGGATGGATATTTTTGAGAGTAATGGCTATGTTGATACTTTTAGAGAGTTTAACCCAAATCCAGACAACTACACTTGGTGGAGTTATAGAACCAAAGCAAGAGATAGAAATGTAGGATGGAGATTAGATTACTTTTTTGTAAATGAAGAATTTAAACACAATGTTTTAGATTCATATATCCTTTCAGATATTTTAGGTTCTGACCATTGTCCAATATCTATTAAAATTAAAATTTAATTTTTCAAGTATGGTTTATAATATTTTATTATTACTTTAATATTTTATACTATTTTTTTTACTTTTTTTTTTAAAAAAAATTATTAAGATTATTAAAACTATAAAATATTATTAAAATTATAAAAGATTGTTAAAATTATAAATATTATAAATACAATATATTTTAATATATTAATTTAATATGATAATTTTTCATTTGAATTTAATAATTTTTACACTTAATATGATATTTTTTCATTTAATTTATAATTTTCATTTAATATATTAGTATTGCATATCTTTTTTTAAAACAGCAAAAATGTGAGTATATGATTTTCACAAGACTTGAACTTAAAAATTTTAAATCTCATAAATCAAGTGTTATTGATTTTTCTAATGGAATCAACATTATTCTTGGAGAAAATGGAGCTGGAAAAAGTAGTATTTTTGAAGCCATTAGTTTTGCTCTTTTTAAACAACATGATGGTAAAATTAACAATTTAATTAACTCAAATATTTCTAATAAGCATAATTCATCTAATAATTCTATGAGTGTTTCATTGGATTTTAATGTTAATGGTAACAACTACAGAGTCATTAGAAAAAGAACAGAAACAAAATCCAATTCTGAATTATTTTTTGTTGAAAATGTATATGAGACTAAAATAAATTCTAAAAATACTTTTAAAGAAATTTCTAAGGATAATTTTAAAGAAATATCTAAGGATAATTTTAATGATAATTATAAAGAAAATGCTTCTCAAAAAAATGAAAATAAGACAAAACTTGTAAGTGGAGAAAAGGAAGTAAACAGTGAAATTGAAAGAATTTTAACAATGGATGCAGAGCTATTTTTAAATGCAATATATATTAAGCAAGGAGAAATAGCTGATTTAATTACTAAAACTCCTGCAGAGAAGAAAAAATTAATAGCTAAGCTATTGGGGATTGAATCATTAGAAAATGCTTGGAAAAATAGTAATCATTTATTAAATGTATATGAATCTAAAAAGGAAAGATTAAAGGCATTAGTTGAAACAGGTTCTAAATTAGATAAAAGGTTAAAAGATTTAAATTTAAGTTTAAAAGCTTTAAACATTGAAGAAAGTGACATTTCAGATGAAATTAAAAAAGTAGATATGTTATTTAAAGAAAAAACTGAAAAAATAGAAGTATTAGAAAATAAAAAGAAAACATTTAATGAATTGAGAATAAAAGAAGAAAATGAAATTAAAAACTTAAAATCTATTTTAAAGGATAAAGAAATATTAAAAAAACAATTAAATCAAATTGAAGAAAATGAAAAAAAAATAAAAGATTTAAAAACTAATGTTGAAAAATTACCTATTTATGAGTCATTTTTAGAATCCCAACAGAAAGTTGAAAAATTGTTTTTTGAAAAAAATAATCTTATTAGTGAAAAAAATGCTGTAGAAAAATATCAAAGTATTGTGGATGAAAATAAACAAATATTTAAAGAATACACTCTTTTAGAAAATGAACTAAAATCTTTAATTAATGAAAAAAATGAAATTGAAGGAGATTTAAAAGTTTTATCTGAAATTCACTCCCAAAAAGAAGAATTAGGTAAAGAGATTAAAAATGATAGTGAGAAAATTATAAACTTCTTTAAAATATTAAAAGAGAAAGTTTTTAGTCTTTATGATAATGAAACAGAAGATTTTGAAAAGTTAAGTCGCTTTTTTGTTAGTAAAACTCAAGAATTAAACATGGAAAAGAACGAATTCCAAAAGACCATTGAAACAATTCAAGGAAGAGTTGCATCATACAATGAGAAAATAAAAAACTCTAATGAAGGAATAGAAGACTTAAATACTTTTGATAATGAATGTCCTCTTTGTCTTAGTAGTATCACTGATGAAAAAAAAGAAAACTTAATAAATTCATATAATGAGGTAATTAAAAAAAATAATCAACTTTTAAAGAGTGATAATAAGTATATTGCTTCATTAAAACTTCAAATGAAAGAAGTAGAAGATAAAATTTCTGACTTAGAATCAATTAAACCTCAAATTCCTATATACTCTAGTTTAAAGGAAAAAATTAAAGAGAGTATTATTAAATCAAAAAAATTTGAAGCAGAAATCTCTTTACTTGATATTAAAAATAGAAAACAATTAGAGTTAATAACAAAAATTGACAAAAAAGAAAAAAGATTTCAAGAAATTAAAAAGCCATATGAAAATTATGCAAAGTCTAAAGGTGCTCTTGAAGCTTTACCTAAATTAAATGTTTTAAAAAATCAAGAAAAACAGTTTAAAAGACAAATTGATAAAGAGGTAAGCTATTTAAAAGAAGAAAATCTAAATGATAGTTTCCTTAAATTGAATGTTAAGGAAGAGCTTTTACTAGAAAAAATTAACTTATATAAAAATTCAAAAGAATATTATAATAAATTATTAGGTGCCATTGAGTCTAAAAAATCTCTAATAAAACAATTAGAAGATAAAGAGAAAGAAATATTTAAAAAAGAAACATATATTAATCAATTAAATGAGAATTTAAAAGAAAATGGATTTAATGAAGAAGAGTTTGAAAAAAATAAATTAAGCTATGAAAATACTAGAGAAAGATTAAATCAATTAAATGGCAATTTAAAAGAATTGATTGGTAAAAAAACAGTTACCATTGAAAATATTGAAGATTTAAGCCAACAGTTAGGAGAATTTGAAGAAAATAAAAATGAATTTTCATATACCAATGAGTTTTTAGTGATTTTAAAGGATATTCGCACTTTATTTTCAAAAGATGGTGTTCAAAAAGACTTAAGGAATAGATCTAAACCAATAATTGAAAAAAACACTAACTCTTTTTTTGAAGATTTTAATTTTCCTTATTCCTCTTTAAAATTAGATGATGACTTTGATATTTCTGTAATTGGTTCAAATGGAGAAACTAATCTTTCAATGGTTAGTGGTGGAGAGAAAATAGCTATTGCCCTTGCTTTAAGATTAGCTATTACTGAAAGCTTGTCTTCAAATAATATGGAGACAATTTTACTTGATGAACCTACAATACATCTTGATCAATATAGAAGAAAAGAATTAATAGAAATTTTAAGGGGAATGAATAAAATTCCTCAAATTATAATTGTTACTCATGATGAAGAGCTTGAAACTGCAGCTGATGTTATATTTAAGGTTGAAAAAACCCAGGGAATCAGTAAAGTAAAAATTCAAGACAATATTTTTTAATCATTAAATTTAATGGGATTCAAATGTTTGAAGAAGAAAAAGATAATAAAATATATAATTTACTAATTAGTAAAGGAAATGATGAAAATGATGAATATAATAGATTTTTAGATGCTATTTTTGAAAAAACAGATTTTTTATGGAAAGAATCATTTACCAATTCAATTTCTTCTGTTTCTGAAGAATTTTTCAATAAAATTGATGTAATTGTAATTCTTTCTGGTTTGTATACAAATAATAAAGCAACTATTAAGGAAATTATAGCTGCTGCACAGTCTCATAATGTTCCAATTTTACTTGTTAGACCATATGGAAGTGAAATAGTTCCAGAATCAATTGAAAATGTAGCTACAAGTATTGTAGGATGGAATGGAAACTGTATAGTTAACACAATAAAAGACTTGGTTTGTGAAAGTGAAGGTGATTTTTGCACATTATAATAATAGTAATAATACTAATCAATAATAATAGTAATACTAATCAATAATAATAATACTAATCAATAATAATAATAGTAATAATAGTAATAATAATAATAATACTAATCAATAATAATAATAGTAATAATAGTAATAATAATAATACTAATCAATAATAATAATAGTAATAATAGTAATAATAATAATAATAATAATAATAATAATAATAATAATAACAAAAACACGGAATATTTAGTAATAAAATTTCTTTTTACGATTTTTTAAAAAAATTTTTAAGATTTTTGTTTATTATTTTATAAAATTTTTCCAAATTCTTATTAATATTTCTTAAAAATTTAATTTTTATATAAAAATACTTTTAAAAAATAATGCTTTTAAAAAGTAATACTAATGTTAACTAAATATCTAATGGAGAATAAGCATTTATGATTGCAAGTATTTTTGGTTTAGGTGTAGAAGGAAAAAAAGCTATTAAATCTTTACTTAATAATGGTTATGATGTATATGGAATAGACTTATCAATGGATATTGATTTAAATTATTTTAAAGAAATTATCAAAAACAGTCATAGAAATAATAATGGAGAAAACCATAAAAAAAATCAAACAACTGAAATTAGGATTCAAAAGTCAGAAAAAAGAATTAGTTTAAAATCGGATAATTTAAAGATTGATTTAGGTCAATTTAATGAGGAATCAGTTAAGAAATCTAATCTAATTGTATTATCTCCAGGATTATTTAAATTAAAAAAATTTCAAAAATATCTTGATTATCCAAATTATTTTTCAAATGCTTTAAATAAGCATAAATCAATTTTTACAATAGCTATTACAGGAACTAATGGTAAAACAACCACAATTTCAATGCTAAAAGATATACTTAAAGCTTCAGGAAAAAAAGTTTTAACTGGTGGAAATGGTGGTGGAGGATTTAATGGCTACATTGATTTAGTATTAGAATCTTTAAAAGATGATTATGAGTTTATACTTGTAGAAGTATGCGACATGACCATTGATTTTGCAAATAATTTATTTGACTTTGATTTAGTTGGACTTACAAATATTGGAAATGATCATTTAAATGTACATGGCTCAATTGAAAACTATGAAAACACGGTTATTAATGCATTTAAAGATAAAAAAATATTTTTAAATAAAGATGATCCATTTACTTTAAAGTATACAACTAAAGTCAATGAATACTTTAAAAATGGTAATATTAATGAATATGGGGATATTGATTTAAAAGATATTAGTTCAAAAGACGTTGATTCAAAAGGTACTAATTCAAAATATATTGATTCAAAAATTAATTACTGCAACTTATATCCTTATGATTTAAATATGATTGGAAAATTTAATAAATATAATGCAGGTTTTGCTTATTCAATAGCTAAAGAGTTAAAAATTGATGAAGACATTATCATTAATGTTTTAAATAATTTTTCTGGAGTTGAAGGAAGACTAAATGAATTTAAAATTAAAAATAAAGAAATTACAATTGGAAAAACTGATAATTCTCATGCAGTTAAAGCTATTTTAAATGAAAAAAAGTTTGATGTTATAGCTATTGGTACTCCAAGAGATAATGAGACTTTTCGCTTAGATATATTGGATGAAATAATTCTAAATTATAATTACAACAGAAAATATCAAAATTTAATAATTTTTAATGGCTTAAGTGACAATTTTGATTTAGTTAAAGAGAGATTAAATGATTTGAACTTTATTGGAAAACTAATAATAGCTGAAAAAAATGAAACTCTCATTAATTTTATTAAAACCTTAAAAGGAAATCAAAAAATTTTCATTGGTGGAAATGGTCAAGAGAATATTATTAAAATTCAAAAATTACTTAAAAATGAAATTTGATTTGATTTGTATTTTTATTTTTTATCTTTTAACCAGTATTTGATAATTTGTCTTAGATACATTTATATATGAGAAATATAAAAATATTTAAATAATTTATCATGATTTATCATTATAAATTATTTGTTTTAAATTTACAATTTTTATTTTTAAATCATTAATTTGATATAATTTTTAAATAAATTTAGAGAGATATTATTTATTGCAAATAGATTATTATTTAAATATAGTATATCTCTTATATTTTGAATAAATTTTAATATTACAGTCTTTAATATACAATAATTTTTTAATAAATTTTTAAATGTATAAATAGTTTTTTACTAAAGTTTTAAATACACAAATAATTTTCAAATATTAAATAAATTTTTAAATACAAATAAAACTTCAAGTATATTAACCTTAAATTAATATAACTTCATTTTGAGGAGCTAAATTATGATAGGTATTAATGAAATGTTTAATCCAAGTTCTGTAGCTGTTGTGGGAGCTTCAAATTCTGTTGGAAAAGTTGGTTATATTTTAGTTGATAATATAGTCAATGGGGGATATGGTGGAAAAGTTTATCCAATAAATCCTAAAAGCGATGAAATTCAAGGTATCAAAGCATATAAAAATGTTAAAGACTTGCCAGAAGTCCCAGAATTAGTTGTAATCTCTATTCCTTCACCTTTTGTCAATGAAACTTTAAATGACTGTGGTGAATTTGGAGTGAAAAATATTGTTGTTATTACTGCAGGTTTTAAAGAAGTCGGTGGAGAAGGCATTAAATTAGAAGAAGAAATGATTTCTATCATTAAAAAATACAATATAAACCTTATTGGACCTAACAGCTTAGGAACAATTGACACTCACACACCTTTAAATACCTCTTTTTCACAGGCAATGCCACCAAAAGGCAACATTGCATTTGTCTCTCAAAGTGGGGCAATGATGGTAGCAATTATTGATTGGAGTGTAACTGCGGGAATTGGCTTTTCAAAAGTAATAAGTCTTGGAAATAAAGCAGGTAGTACTGAAATTGAGTTATTGGAGTATTTAGCTGAAGATAAAGATACAGCAGTTGTAATAGCTTACCTTGAGTCAATATCTGAAGATGAAAACTTTGTGAATACTTTAAGGAAGGTATCAGCTAAAAAACCTGTTATTATTTTAAAATCAGGCTCAAGTGCAGCTGGAGCAGAAGCAGCTTCATCCCATACAGGTGCTTTAGCAGGAAGTGATTTAGCATTTGACACTGCATTTAAACAAGCAGGAATTTTTAGAGTTACAACTATGGACGAGCTATTTGATGTTGCTTTAGCATTTAGTAAATGCCCAATTCCTACAGGGCGAAATTTAGCAATTATTACCAATGCTGGTGGTGGAGGAGTTGTATCTGTTGATGCTATGGAGAGATTTGGATTAAATCTTGTTGAATTTGATGATAAAACTACGGTCAAATTAAAAGAAGCAGTTCCAGATGAAGGTAGTGTTAAAAATCCTATTGATGTTTTAGGTGATGCTCCAGTTAGCCGTTATCAAGAAACTTTAGGAATTGTTTTAGATAATGAGGCAGTGGATAGTTTAATTGTAATGGTTTGTCCAACAGCAAGTGCAGATGCAGATGGAATAGCTGATGCTATTATTGATGGTGCAAAAGACTTTGATAAACCTGTAATCGTTGTAAATATGGGTGGTCCAACATTTATTAATGCTGATAAACTACTACGTGAAAATGGTATTCCTACCTATGTTTTCCCAGAAACAGCAGTTAAAGTTGTTGACTATCTTGCTCGTTTTGAAGCTGTTCAAGAAAGAGTTTATGATGATCCAATAGCTGAAATTAAAGATGTGGACACAAAAACAGTTTCTGATATTTTTGCTAAGGTTAAAACTGATGGTAGAGACACTTTACTTGGAAGTGAGGCCTATGCTGTTGCAAAAGCATATGGTATTTCTGCAGCACCAATAGTTTTATCAACTAGCAATGATGAAGCAGGTAAAATTGCTGAAGAAATAGGTTTTCCTGTTGTTTTAAAAATAGCTTCAGATAAGATTTTACACAAGTCTGATATTGGTGGTGTTAAAGTGGGCATATCAAGTAAAACTGAGGCAGAAAAAGTCTTTGATGAGATTATTGCTAGTGCAAAAAAGGCACATCCAGATATTGCTCCTGATGGTGTTGAAGTTCAAAAAATGATGGATTCTGGAGATGAGGTTCTTGTTGGTATGGTTCGAGACAAACAGTTTGGTCCTATGATTGCATTTGGTATGGGTGGGATATACGTTAACCTTATTGAAGATGTTGCTTTTAAATTAGCTAATGGATTAACTTCTGATGAAATAGATGAACAATTTGAATCCACAAAGGTCTCTACATTACTTAAAGGGTTTAGAGGAGAACCTGCAAAGGATATTAAAGATGTTAAAGAAGCCATTAAAAGAGTAGCCAAATTAACTCTAGATTTCCCAGAAATCACAGAACTTGATATTAACCCGATTTTTGTTTATGAAAATGGTTCTAGTGCTTTAGATATTAAAATCAAACTATAATTTTGATTTTTTTATTTAATTATTTTAAATTTTTATTTTTTTTAATAATTTTATCTTATTTTATTTTATCTTATTTTATCTATTTTTATCTTATTTTATCTTATTTTATCTATTTTTAATCTTTGTTTTATCTATTTTTATCTTGTTTTATCTTTTTATTTTTTATCTTTTTTTTATCTTTTTTTTTAATAATGGAGATTATGTCTTGTTTTGAGTTTATTTTTTAATTTTGGAATTAAATTATAAATGTTTCCAATTAACAATGTTAAAATTAATAAAAGTATTACATTGAAAAAAAGCCCTATTTTAGAATTCATATTTGGATTTATAAAGTGATAAGGATACCATTTTGAAAAATATCCAACTATTAAAACCCAAATAAAATATATAATAGGATAAACTATTATGTATATACTTTTTTTAAATGAAACAGCTATTTTTGGTGTATCAATTATGAAATCCAAGATTAATAAAATTGGCAAAATTACATGTAGAAACAAAGAAGCAAATGAATATGGATTAGTAATTGATCCAGTAAGGAATAAATTGTAAATTATAAATGTTAAAGTCAAATAACTTAGAGCAAAGAGTCTAAAAATGTTATTTGTTCTTTTTTCATGTTTTATTGAGTTTTTTAAACTATTTCCCATTGAAACAATAGCAATTAAATTTGATTGGTATGTGAATAATGTTACTAATATAATTAATCTTATACCCATATCTGTGTGATAAAAAGTGTTTGGATCAAGAAAGCCAGTTAAAATAATTAATATTCCAGATATAACATAAAATAATCTTAAAGAAATCAAAAATATATCTTTTTTTGAATATTTTTTTATTGTTGTGTGAATACTTTTTTTCATTTAAATCCTATTTTTAATATTTTGTTTTATAGCATACTTTAATATTATCAATAGTTTAATATTACAATATTTAATATTATAATACTCTACTGTTTATTTGTATATTTTTATAAATTTTTTTATATATTTTTTTTTAAAAATAATATGTCTTTATATTATTTAAACTTTTTTTATAATGTATTGAAAATTGTAAATTTATATTTTTTATTTTATTTTTATATTTTATTTTTATATTTTATTTTATTTTTTATTTTTTTCTATTTTTATTAATTTTTTTTTTAAAATATCAACAATAAAATAATTGACAGTGTCAAAAATCTTAGTGTTTTTATTTTCATCTATTTTTTTTTTATTGTTTTAAAAATACTTGTTTAAATTAAAATAATGGTTTAAAAAAGATATTTTGCATATTGAAGATATAAATTTACTTTAACCTCACTGTTATCTTAAAAAAATAAAGAAAAACAATAAATATTTTAGAAATATTTATTTTTATTATAATTGGGAAGTTAAAACTGAAATTCAAGAATATAAATGTAAAAAATATGGTAAAATTTTTTATACATATGTATATGGAATAGTTAATAAAAATAACAATCATAATCATGAATTTATCATGAAAACATTAGAATTAGTTGCTATTT
This sequence comes from Methanobrevibacter curvatus, assembly GCF_001639295.1. Classification (GTDB taxonomy): domain Archaea; phylum Methanobacteriota; class Methanobacteria; order Methanobacteriales; family Methanobacteriaceae; genus Methanoflexus; species Methanoflexus curvatus. Next base: position 25,613 of record NZ_LWMV01000232.1, read on the forward strand.
TTAATGGTTCTCTTCGTAATATACTTCTTAAAGTTAAAAACGACACAAATATAGATATCTCTCATTAAGCTGTGGAAAATTGAATATTAATCTTTAAAAATTATAATAAAGATAAAATTAGTTGTTATTTTAGATATTATCTTTTTGATGTCCAATGAATTAAAATCAACTGTGATTAGAATTACCATTTTTCTTTATTGGGTCTTAAATACAATGTAGCGATTACTGATGAAAGTTTCTCTAAAGAAAATTCTAAAAATATAAATAAACTAGTTACAAAATATATTAGCGAAAATAAACTATTAGAAGAAGAACAAAAAGAAATAATCTATTAAAAATTAGAATTATTCAATTTATTCCAATTAAAATCTTATAAATCTCTAAAAATAATTTTAATATATTATTAATTAAAATAGAATGGATTTTATAATGTAATTAATAAAATATCCTTAGAATTTGCCATGTATTAGTTTAATGCTTTTTTGTTTTCTTAAAAGGCGAAAATATTGATTATACATAGAATAAAATTGAAAATTTCTTCCCAAAAATTTTTCCATAGCATATTAAAAAGATCATGAAAACAATTAACGGAGCAATAAGTCGTATTGAACTTAAAATAATAATTTGGGGCGAAAAGAATGGAATTAGTTTTTAGCATTAAAGTCTTTGGCAGTGTCAAATACTTTTTTTAGAAAGAATTAATATACTATAAAAAAAATAGTAATAAGTCAAATAGAATTATTAACTACAATTTAAATTAATATTAAATACTAATTTAATTTAAATATTAAAATTTTTAATATAATTTTTAATATAAAACATTAGTTAGTTATTAAATTTCATTTAAATTCAATATTTATTTAAACTTAATATTTACTTAAATTTAATATTTATTTAAATTCAATATTTTCATTTAATTTATTTTATAATGGTATTTTTATGATAGATGTAACTATTATTGGAGCAAGTGGATATACAGGTGGAGAGTTAATTCGCTTGTTAGAAAAACATGAAAAAGTTAGAATTACTGGAGTTAGTTCACGTAAATATGATGGAGAAGCAGTTTATAAAGTTCATCAAAATTTAAGAGGGTCTGATTTAGTTTTTAAAAATTTAAAACCTGAAGACATTGATGCAGACTTAGTATTTACTGCTACTCCTCATGGATATTCAATGAAAATTGTTCCAGAGTTAGTTGAATCTGGGATAAAGGTTATAGATTTAAGTGGAGATTATAGATTTAGAGATTTTTCTGTTTATGAGAAGTACTATGGTTTAAAGCATACAAACCCTTTAGATGCTGTTTATGGTCTTCCTGAAATTTATAGATCAGATATAAAAAAAGCTACTTTAGTTGCTAATCCAGGATGTTTTCCTACAGGAGCAATTTTATCATCGTTTGTTTTGTCTAAAATGGGCATAGTAGATAGGTTAGTTTTTGATTCTAAAACTGGGGTTAGTGGTGGAGGTATTTCTCCAAATGAAGCATTTCATTTTCCTAATGTCTATGATAATGTAAATCCTTACAACATTGTTGGACATAGGCATGGACCTGAAATTCAAGAGGAGCTAAAGGAGTTTTCCAATGTTTTAGTTTCATTTACTCCTCATTTAGTTCCAGTTATTCGTGGAATTCTTACAACCTGTCATGGATTTTCTAATAATATAAATAAATCCAATGATGTAACTGACTTTAATGTTGAGGATATTCATGAAGAATATAAAAAACAATTTAAAGATGAGATATTTGTAAAAGTCTTAGACATTGGTGAAATTCCTAAATTAAGTAGTGTTAGAGGTTCTAACTTTGCACATATTGGTGGATTTGAAGTAGATGAAACTGGAAGGCTAGTGATTATTTCAGCCATTGATAATCTAGTTAAAGGTGCTTCTGGTCAAGCTATTCACAACATGAACATCATGTTTGGATTTAAAGAAGATGAATCAATTTCTCATTATGGTTTAGCTCCTTAATAATCATTTTTATTATTTAAATTTTTTTGTTTTATTATTTTTATTATTTTTATCTATAATTTTATTATTTTTGTCTATAATTTATTATTCAAACTGTTTATTTATTATTATTTAATTTTATTTTATTTATTGCTTTATTTAATATTTTATTATTGATTGGTGTTTTAATGATTAAAAAGATGATGGATAACTATAAGCTATTAATAGCTATTCCTTTAATAGTGACAATATTATCATTGGTGGCTTTTTCTACCATTGGATTGGATCAAGGAATCGAACTTCAAGGAGGAACAATAGCTACAATTAAATTAAATGAACCTACAAGTTCACAAATAATTACTGAAAAAATATCTAAGTTAGGTGTTAAAGAGATTAGAATTTTAAACAACAATGGCAATGATTTAAATATTCAATTTGCTGCAGGAATTAACTCTGCTAAATTTTCATCGGATGTTAAAGATTTGGGAAATGTTACTAGCTACAATGAAGTTAGTCCTATTTTATCATCAGAGGCAATGAATCAAGTTTTATTGGCGGTTGGTTTTGCATTTTTATTTATGGCAATCTCTGTTTTTATAGTTTTTAGAGAACCTGTTCCTTCAATTGCTGTTATTTTAGCTGCTTTTTGTGATATTGTAATGGCTGTTGGTGGTATGTGTATTTTTAATATTCCTTTATCAATAGCTTCTGTTGGTGGAATTCTGATGTTAATTGGTTATAGTGTAGATACGGATATCTTACTTACTACAAGGCTTTTTAGAAGAAAAGAAGGAACAATTGAAAAAAGGGCTGAAGATGCTATGAAAACAGGTTTAACCATGTCTTTTGCAGCTATTGCTTCAATGGCTGTTTTATATGTTGTAACTTTAATTTATATGCCTGAAGCCAGTACTTTGACTGAAATAGCTGCAGTTTTAATAATTGGTCTTTTAGCCGACATAATAGCGACTTGGTTTATGAATCTTGGAATATTAAGATGGTACTTGGGGGGATAAACAATGGTAAGTAGAGATTTTAGTAAATTTATTAAAGATAAACAGGTTATTTTGTTATTTGCTTTAGTTTTAGCATCAATTTTATGTATATCTGTTTTTGGAATAAGTCAAGGTTTAGATTTAAAAGGAGGTTCTCTTCTCCAATTACAATTAGACCAACCAGTAGATAAGGCAACTATGGATGTTGTAACTACTGTTATTGATAAACGTCTTAATTTATATGGAGTTAAAGATGTAAAGGTTAGATCAAGCGGAGAACAACTTGTGATAGTTGAAATGGCAGATGTGACGCCAGATGAAATTGCCCGCCTCATTGGATCCCCTGGAAGTTTTGAGGCAAAAATTGGAAATGTGACTGTTTTATCAGGATCAGATATTGAAAGTGTAGAAATGTTCACTTTGGAAGACACATCCTGGCATGTTCCTTTCCATATAACTCCTAGTGCTGCTAAAAAATTTGCTGAACTTGCTAAAGGTAAGGAAGGTGAAGATGTTGGAATGTTTTTAGATGGAAAGTTAATTGATGAAGAACCACCTAAGCTTTCATCTGAACTTGCCAATGGAGTAGCTGTAAGCGAACTTGAAGTTACTGGTGGAGAGGATACAAGAGAAGCTGCTCAAACAAAGGCTAATGAAGTATACACGGTTTTAAAAACTGGTTCACTTCCAGTAAAGTTACATGTTGCAGGTTCTTCTACAATTTCTCCAGAATTAGGTCAACAATTTTTAAATGGTACTTTAATAGCTGGTTTTTTAGCTATTTTAGTAATTGCTTTAATAATTTTTATTAGGTATAAAAAAGCTATTTTAGTTGGACCAATTATTTTAACTAGCATATCTGAGATTATTATTGTTATGGGCATAGCATCAATTATTCATTGGAATATTGACCTTGCAGCTATTGTTGGTTTAATTGCTTCTATCGGTACTGGTGTTGACGATCAGATTATTATTACTGATGAGGTTTTAAGCAAAACTGAAGATGAAGAAGGAACTAAACAATCAAGACTTCGTAGAAGATTAACACGTACACGTTTAAGTGTTAAAAACGCATTATTTATTATTTTTGCTTCTGCAGGTACTTTAATAGCTGCTATGTTACCTTTAACTTATGTCGGATTTTCAAGAGGTGCAAGTGGTATAGGTGTTTTATCTGGCTTTGCATTTACCACTATTTTAGGGATATTAGTAGGTGTTTTAATCACTAGACCAGTATACGCTAAATTTATAGAAATATTTTTAAAATAATCACTTAAGTTTTGGACTGTTTATTTTTCTCCTTAAAAAAAATATCTTCTTAAATTACCTAAAAAAATAAAACAGATGGGGATTTAATTTTAAAAGAGATTGAGGAATTAGCTACTAATACACATAACTCAGATATTTTAAAAAATATTCAGGATAAAGAACATAAAATTAGGAAAGTAAAGTATAGAATAATATTTACAATACTTGAAGATGAAAAAGTAGTAGAAATATTAAAAATAGGTAAAAGAACCAATAGTTATAAAAAATAAAATACAAAATTAAATATTAATTATATTTTTTTATTTTTTTAAGTTTTAATATTAATTTAATCTAATTTTATATAACTTTAAATAAATTTATCTTATATTTTATTTTTATATTTTATTTTTATTTTTATTTCTATTTTGGTCATGGAAAAATATAAATAATTTATTTGTATAATATTATTGTATGAAGTCTGAACTAAAAGTTGAACCAATTAAAAATGGAACAGTTATCGATCATATAACTGCAAACAAATCACTTCATGTTTTAAATGTTTTAAATCTTCCAGATAAAGATGCTACAGTTACAATAGCTATGAATGTATCTTCAAAGGTCATGGGGAGAAAAGATATTCTTAAGATAGAAAATCGAGAACTTAAAAGCGAAGAATTGGATCAAGTTGCTTTAATCGCTCCCAATGCTTCAATAAATATTATAAGAGGTTATAATTTAGTATTAAAAGAAAAAATAGTTTTTCCTAAGGAATTAATATCTATTATTGATTGTACAAATCCTAAATGTATTACTAATACTAATGAACCATTGGAATCTAGATTTTATCTATTAAAAAAAGACCCCGTACTTATAAGATGCCATTATTGTGACCGTATATTAAATGAAGAGGATATTAATTCTCAATTCTAATTTTAGTTTTAACTTTTAGTTTTTCTTTGCTTGTGTGTATTTTTTTTAAAAAAAGTTTTTTTTAACAAAAGTCCATAATTCATCAAGTTCTACTTTATTCACCTTTAAATCTTTCATTAGAACTTTGTTAACTTTTTTGCTATGTTCTGCTACAATTTTCAACTATCGGCGAATAGTATCTAATTTAATTTCTAAAGTTTCTGCAGTTCCTTTTAAGCTCATTCCTTTGAGAATCATTTTTGAAGCTAAAAACACAATGTTATCATCGGTTCTTAAATCATATAAAATAATATTAGAATTAGAAATAAAACTTTTATTGCAAGTTTTACACTTTATTGTTGAACTTTGCCATTTTTTTGTCATGTATGTTCCATTTCCAATAATATTTTCATTATTTGTCTTACCCTAATCATCATATTCTTCATTTGGACAAGGAACATCTACAAATTTAGGTTTAGAGTCTCTTTTACCTTTAAATAATCACTAAAAACATAAAATAATTATATTTGCATTATTGTTTATGTATTTTTATATATAAATATATCATTAAATAAAAGGAGTATCATCTCTGTATAGTTTAATATATAGGGACAATATTTATATACTATAATATATATATATATAAAAATGGATACTGAAAAAAGATTTTCAACAAGTGGAAAATTAGTCCTTATTGTGAGTTTATTTGCAGTATTATTTTTTATTTCTTTATCTTCTGTTAATGCTACTGTAATTTATGCGAACACAACTACTGATTTAAAATTTCAGGTTGAACAGGTTTTAGATCCTGGTTATTCTGCAAACAACACTATTTATTTAGCTAATGGAACTTATTCTCAATGGCAAAGACATTTTAATATTCAACTTAACAAGAGTGTTACTTTCATTGGATCAGGCAATACTAAAATTCAGGGAAATCGTAATGATTGGTTATTTAATGTTCAATCAGGATATACTGTTTCTTTTATAAATATAATTTTTATAAATGGAAATGGGACAAACTTTAATTTCGGTGGAGCTATAAACAACCAAGGAGGAACTTTAACAGTTGAAAATTGTAAGTTCTACAATAATGGAGGTCGAGAAGGTGGTGCAATAAGAAGTGATTCGTCGGCAACAGTTAACATAATCAATTCAGAATTTATAAACAACACTGGACTTCGTGGAGGAGCTATATATAGTAATGGTGCTTTAAATATTACTTCTTCAAATTTTATTAATAATTCTGCAACAAATTCTGGTGGAGTAATTTATTTATCTGCTAATAAAGTTTTAACTATCCATTCTTCAAATTTCACGAACAATTCTGCCAGTGCTACTGGTGGTGCTATTTATACTCAGAATAGTGTTGGTTCAAGTGTAAGTGGTTCTTTTTTTATTGGTAATAATAATAGTGCTATAGCTAGTTCTGGTGATGATGGTTTTAGTGTAAGTGGTTCTACTTTTATTAATAATACTTATGGTATTAAAGCAACTAATGTCTCAAATATGGTTATTAACTACAATAGATTTGTAAATAATTCTTTATACTCTCTTGATGCTGTGGGTTCTAATTATGTTGATGTTAATTTGAATTGGTGGGGTCAGAATAATATAAGTGGTTTATACTCAGGGGTTACAATAGGCAATTATTATGTAATGAGGAATTATTTAAATGGTGTTAATGGTAGTATTTACAATGTTACTCAGAGCTATCCATATTACACTACTGCTATTTTATCTTACAACTTCACTTTAAATGATTCAAATGTAAGTAATGATCCTTTACTTTTACCTTACTTTGTGGCTAATGTTACCTTTTCTCATCCTAATGGAACAGAAGAGCAAGGATACTATGGTGATGCAAAAATTAGCAATGTTTCATTTAATGTTATTTTAACTCATTTAAATTACACTGCATATATTAAATCTAGTGTAGACAATGAAGACCTTATCTACTTCCTTAATGCCTACAGTGAATTCAATTTAACTGTAAACAAAACAGCAAACATTAATGGACTAAACACAAAAAATGGAACTGTTTTAAACAATCAAACTTTCAACTACACCATAAATGTAACAAACAATGGCTTTGTAGGTGCATATGATTTAAATATCACAGATTTACTTAATTACAGCCATTTAGAACTATTGGAAGCTATTGCTACAAGCGGAACATACAACAATCTTACTGGTGTTTGGGAGCTAAACCTTACAGCTGGTGAATCTGCCCTTTTAACTCTTGTAGTTAGAGCAAATAGCTCAGGATTTGTCATTAACAATGCTAATGTAACAACCCTTGACAACAACACAGGTGACAATTCATCACAAGCAAACATCACTATATTGCCTGCTGTTAATTTAAATATTACAAAAAGGGTTAATGCTTCTCAAGTTATGTTTAATGGTGAGGTTTTAAAGTATATTATAACCGTTACCAATAATGGTCTTGACAATGCTACAGGAGTAAACTTAACAGATATCCTACCAAATAATTTAATTTATTTAAATTACTCTTCAACTCCAGGAACAAGCTATGACAACAATACAGGTGTTTGGATTATAAATAATATTACAAATGGATACACAGTTGTCTTAAACATTACAGTTAAAGTCAATGGCTCAAATATAACAATTAATAACACAGTTAGTCTAACAACCATAGACCAAATTAATACTGGAGATAATAGCTCATTTATAGAATTTACCTCCTTTGAAAATGTTAATCTAACCATAACTAAAACAGCTAATGTTACTGGAGATGTTATTAACGGATTAACCATTAATTACACCATAATAGTTAATAACACAGGTACTGATGATGCCGTAGGTGTCTATGTTAATGAAACCTTACCTAGTCAGCTAATTTATCAATCACATACAGAATCTCCTCAAAGTACATTTGATCCTGTTACAGGTATTTGGCATATTGATGAGATTCCAATTGGTCAATTTGCAAGCTTGATTATAACTGTTCTAGTAAATGGAACAGGAACCATTACCAATAATGTTACTCTAAACACAAGCCAAAACAACTCTGGCAACAACTACTCAGAAGTAAGCATCAATGTTTCACCCTCTGCAAATATTTCTATCAGTAAAACAGCTAACATTACAACTCTTTTAAATGGTCAATATGTAAACTACATAATAAATGTTACAAACCATGGAAATAATGCTACAGACATTAATATTACAGACATTCTAAACTCCAAACTAATATTTGATCAAACTAATGGAACTTACACCAATGATTCTCAAGTTATTAGCTGGACAATCATTAATTTAGCTCCAGGAGAATCATATATTATTTCTTTAATAGTAAAAGCCATTGGAACTGGATACATTGAAAACAATGTAACAGTCAATAATACAAATATTTCTAATATTGGAGATAATATAAGCAACATAGAAACAATCAATGTCCTTCCAGCTGTTAACTTAACTATTACAAAAACAGTTAATGCTTCTCAGGTCATATTTAATGGTGAGGTTTTAAAGTATATTATAACCGTTACCAATAATGGTCCTGACAATGCTACAGGAGTAAACTTAACAGATATCCTACCAAATAATTTAATTTATTTAAATTACTCTTCAACTCCAGGAACAAGCTATGACAACAATACAGGTGTTTGGATTATAAATAATATTACAAATGGATACACAGTTGTCTTAAACATTACAGTTAAAGTCAATGGCTCAAATATAACAATTAATAACACAGTTAGTCTAACAACCATAGACCAAATTAATACTGGAGATAATAGCTCATTTATAGAAATTACCTCCTTTGAAAATGTTAATCTAACCATAACTAAAACAGCTAATGTTACTGGAGATGTTATTAACGGATTAACCATTAATTACACCATAATAGTTAATAACACAGGTACTGATGATGCCGTAGGTGTCTATGTTAATGAAACCTTACCTAGTCAGCTAATTTATCAATCACACACAGAGTCTCCTCAAAGTACATTTGATCCTGTTACAGGTATTTGGCATATTGATGAGATTCCAATTGGTCAATTTGCAAGCTTAATTATAACCGTTTTAGTAAATGGAACAGGAACCATTACCAATAATGTTACTCTAAATACAAGCCAAAACAACTCTGGCAACAACTACTCAGAAGTAAGCATCAATGTTCTACCTTCTGCAAATATTTCTATCAGCAAAACAGCTAACATTACAACTCTTTTAAATGGCAAATATGTAAATTACACAATAAATGTCACAAACCATGGAAACAATGCTACAGACATTAACATTACAGACACTCTAGACTCCAAACTAATATTTGACCAGACAAATGGAACTTACACCAATAATTCTCAAGCTATTAGCTGGACAATCACTAATTTAGCTCCAGGAGAATCATATATTATTTCTTTAATAGTAAAAGCCATTGGAACTGGATACATTGAAAACAACGTAACAATCAACAACACAAATATTTCTAATATTGGAGATAATATAAGTAACATAGAAACAATCAATGTCCTTCCAGCTATTAATTTAACTGTTGTTAAGACTGTTAATGCAACTTCTGCTTTAAATGGGGATTTGTTAACTTACATTATTACTGTGACTAATAATGGTCCGGATAATGCAACTAATGTTGCTGTTAGTGAGGTTTTGGATTCTAGGCTTGTTTTGGTGTCTAATATTACTAGTGCTGGTAGTTATGATGGTAGTGTGTGGAGTGTAGGAACTATTAATGTTGGTCAAAGTGTTACTCTTACTCTTGTTGTGAGGATTAATGGTACTGGTGTTACTGGTAATAATGTGACTGTGTCTACTCCTGATCAAAATAATGCGGGTAATAATACTACTGGTAGTAATAGTACTACTGTTCTTCCTAGTGTTAATTTATCTGTTGTTAAGGCTGTTAATGCAACTTCTGCTTTAAATGGTGGTTTATTAACTTACACTATTATTGTGACTAATAATGGTCCGGATAATGCAACTAATGTTGCTGTTAGTGAGGTTTTGGATTCTAGGCTTGTTTTGGTGTCTAATATTACTAGTGCTGGTAGTTATGATGGTAGTGTATGGAATATAGGAACCATTACTGTAGGTCAAAGTGTTACTCTTACTCTTGTTGTGAGGATTAATGGTACTGGTGTTATTGGTAATAATGTGACTGTGTCTACTCCTGATCAAAATAATGCTGGTAATAATACTACTAACAGTAATAATACTACTGCTCTTTCTTCTGTTGATTTGGAACTTAAAAAAACTGCTAATGTTACAAAGACTTTTGTTGGTCGATTTGTTAAATACACATTAGTTGTTGTAAATCATGGCCCAGATGTTGCTCATAATGTAGCTGTATATGACCGCTTAGAATCTAAATTATCATTTGTTTATGCGACAAGTTCTAATTATGACCCTGTTACAGGTATTTGGTTTGTTGGTGATTTATCTATGGGTGCTTCTGCTACTTTAGTTATTGTTGCTAAAGTTATTTCCCCAGGACGTATTATAAATGTAGCTAATGTAAGTTCTGATGATAATATTAGAAATTCTTCTTATGTGTCTAATGCAACTAATAGGACAGTTATTATAAATGCTAGCAAGGTTCCAACTCCATTAGATATTAATACTACAACTATTGTTGTTGTAGACAATAAAACTGATAAAGTAGGTGTTCCACTTAATTTAACTGCTACATTAACTGATGATAAGGGTAAACCTATTGCAGGCATGCCTATTAAATTTTATATTAATGGCAAATATATTGGTACTAGCTATACTAATGTAAAAGGTCTTGCATTTATTACTTATATTCCAGTTAGTAGTGGTAAATTTACTATAACTGCGGAATTCCAAGGAAGAACTGGTTTTAAACATTGTAAGGTTATTGGATTACTAATTGTTAAAGGTAAAGATAATAATAATGATAACGATGGAAAAGCAGGTATGAAACATACTGGTATCCCTGTTGTTCTTTTAATAATCTTATTAATTTTACTAATATTTGCCTCAAGAATCAGAAAAAGTAATTAAATTTTTTATATAACAATTAACCATTTTTTTTTTGACAAAATCCATAATTCATCAAGCTCTACTTTATCCACATTTTAAATCTTTCATTAGAACTTTGTTAACTTTTTCACTATGTTCTGTTGCAATTTTCAACTATCACAGTAGTGTCTAATTTAACTTCTAAAGCTTCTGCAGTTCCTCTTAAACTCATTTCTTTGAGAATTATTTTTAAAACTAAAAATACAATGCTATTATAGGCTCTTAAATCATAAAAAATAGTATTAAAATTAGAAATAAAACTTTTATTGTAAGTTTTTTTACACTTGTTGTTGAATGTTACCATTTTTTTCTCATATAAGTTTCATTTCCAACAATATTTTGATTATTTATATTCCATAATCACTGCATTTTTCATTTGGACAAGAAAACTTCTTTAAATTTAGATTTAGGGTCTCTTTTACCTATAAATAATCACCAAAAACAAAACTAATTATATTTGTATTATTTATGCATTTTCTATCATATAAATATCATTAAATAAAAGGAGTGTCATCTTATTTTCGAATGTGTTTTTTCATAAAACTTAAATATTATTAAAAACATATTTATATAAAATATATTGGTGAAATGGTTTTTTATGGATTGATTTTTTTATAAATTAGTTTTTTTTATTTTAATTGAGTTTATTCAAGGATAATATGACAAAGTATATAATCATTACTGGTGGAGTGGTAAGCTCTATAGGAAAAGGAATTACCTCTGCATCTATTGGAAGAATTTTAAGAACCTATGGATTGAAAGTAGGGGCTATTAAAATTGATCCCTATTTAAATTGGGATTCAGGAACTTTAAACCCATATCAACATGGTGAGGTATTTGTAACATATGATGGTATGGAAACAGACCTTGATTTAGGGCATTATGAACGTTTCTTAGATGTTGAACTTCCTGGAATGAGTAATATTACCACAGGAAAAGTTTATCAATCGGTTATAGATAAAGAGAGAAAAGGGGATTTTTTAGGGGCATGTGTTCAAATTATTCCTCACATTACTGATGAAATTAAGGAAATGATTAGAAAAATTCCTGAAAGTGATGATTACGATGTTGTTCTTGTTGAATTAGGTGGAACAGTTGGTGATATTGAAAGTCAGCCATTTTTAGAAGCTTTAAGGCAGCTAAGAAACGAAGAAGGTCATGAAAATCTAATGTTTGTTCATGTAACATTTGTGCCTTATTTGGGTGCTGCAGGAGAATTTAAAACAAAACCAACACAACATTCAACAAAAGAACTTAGAAGTACTGGTATTATTCCAGATATGATTGTTTGTAGAAGTGAAAAACCAATTACTAAATCTTTAAAAGAAAAAATAGCTAATTTCTGTGATGTACCTGAATTTGCAGTAATAAATACTCCTAATGCTACAACTATTTATGAAGTGCCTCTAATAATGGAAAAAGAGAATGTAGGAGAATATGTGAACAAAAGATTAAACTTAAACCTTACTATAAATCCATCTAATTTAGATAACTGGAAAAAAACTGTTGAATCAATTAAAAAAGACTCTCCTGAAGTTACCATTGGAGTTATTGGTAAGTACATTGAACTTGAAGATTCATATATTTCTATAAAAGAGGCACTTATTCATGGTGCTGCTGCAAATGGGATTAAAGTCAATGTAGAGTTTATTAATTCTGATGTTGATAGTTTAGATGAAAAAAAACTTTCTAAACTTAATGGTATTCTTATTCCTGGTGGTTTTGGTGAGAGAGGAATTGAAGGAAAACTTGAAGCAGTTGAATATGCAATTGTCAACAATATTCCTATTTTTGGCATATGTCTTGGAATGCATATGATGGTTATTCAATTTGCAAGACGTAATGGCTTAGAAAAAGCCAACAGTAGTGAATTTGGCGAAAAACTTAAATCTCCAGTTATTGATATGATGGAAGAGCAAAAGAAAATCAAGAATATGGGTGGAACCATGCGTTTAGGTGCCTATGAATGTAAAATCAGTCCAGATTCATTAGCTAAAGCAGCTTATAAAGAAGACACTGTTTATGAGAGACATAGGCATAGATATGAGTTCAACAATGATTATAAAGAAAAACTTACAAGTCACGGATTAAAGCTATCTGGAACTTCACCTGATGATTTTTTAATTGAGATTGTTGAGTTAGATGATCATCCATGGTTTTTAGGCTGTCAATTCCACCCAGAATTTAAATCTAGACCTGACAGACCTCATCCATTGTTTGTATCATTTGTTAAAGCAGCTTATGATACACAGTATTCTAAAAATTAATAATTTTGACAATGCCATAATTTTCTATTTTTTTTACTTTTTCTTTATTACTTTTTTTTTATCTATTGTATATTTTTTTATTTTTTTTATCCTTTTTTTATCCTTTTTTTTATCTTTTGAGATTTTCTATAAACTCCAATATAAATATTTTTTTTAGTTGTTTGTATTTTTTTGCAAATTTATTTTATTTGTGTGCTCTTTAAATTGGCATAAAAAGGTTTATATATGATATTATACATATTTAATAGTATGTATGATTTGAATAATTATTTTATAAATAAACAGTATGCAAAAGTTGAAGAATTAGGTGATCGTTTGGCTGACATTGATCCACTTATTGATTGGGAAGTTTTTAGACCTATTATTAAAAGTATGTATGATAATCAGTCTGAAAAAGGTGGTAGACCTAACAATGATGAAATTGTTATGTTAAAAATGTTAGTTTTACAAACTTCGTATGGTTTATCTGATTTTGAAGCCCAAAAGCAAGCAAATGACAGAATTTCTTTTTTAAAGTTTTTAGGATTTCCAGACAAGGTTCCTGATCAATCAACAATTTGGCTATTTCGAGAAAAAATGATTGAAAATCAAATTGACGATGCCATATGGGAAGAATTGTAAAGACAATTAGACGAAAAAGGATTTAAAGTCAAAAAAAGCACAATTCAAGATGCAACATTCATTACAGCCGATCCTGGACATCAAAAAGCAGATGAACCACGAGGAGAACAAGCTAAAACTCGTAGAAGCAAAGATGGTGAATGGACAAAAAAAGGTGAAAAATCATTTTTTGGATTTAAACTACACACAAAAATAGATATTGAACACCAACTTATCCGAAAAATTGAAACAACAGCTGCAAATGTCCACGACTCACAAATAGACTTAATAGAAAAAGGAGAAGTAGGATACAAAGATAAAGGATACTTTGGAATAAAATCTAAAGGCTATGATGCCACCATGGACAAAGCAACTAGAAACAACCCCCTATCCATCCGCCAAAAACTAAGAAACAAAAGAATAGCCCGTAAAAGATCACCAGGAGAAAGACCATATGCCGTAATCAAAAACATATTCCACAATGCACACTTAAAAGTCACAACACAACCCAGAATAGCTGTAAAAAATATGTTCTCATGTTTTTCTTACAACCTACAACAATTACACACCATAAAAAAACAAAATACCACCCATTAGCGATAGCTATGAAAATTTAACTAAAAAAAGACAAAAAAACCAATAAAAAAAGACAAAAACCTTGCAAATTAAAAAAATCTCGGCTCTGTAAAATAGTTGCCTCCTGAGATTTTTAGTAATACAACATTATAATTTTATATTACTATTTTGCCTCCTGAGACTTTTTTACACTTGAAATAGCCCTTTAAGGTATTATGCACTTGAAATCATACTTCAGAGATTTTAAGCGAAAATTAAATAGTAAAAGTTAAATAGAAGTGTCGATAGATATTTATATTATGAAAACAACAAATACTATCGACATTAGTAATATTAAAAGCATACAATATAAACTTTCCGATTTTGGTGCAAAAGTCCCTGATTTCAAAGAAGCTGTTAAAAATAGTTTTAATCATTTAAATAAG